>NZ_JBHUZW010000111.1:0-13144 GCF_042667215.1 Cellulomonas sp. NPDC057328
GGGCGGCCGGTCCGGCCGTCCCGCCCCCGGGCGCGTCGTCCGCGACGCGGCCCGCGCAGGGGGAGGGGTCGCGCCGCGGGTAGGGTCGCCGCCCGTGGACGAGCAGCGGCTGGCAGGGGGCGGGGTGCTGCGCGTCGCGCGACCCGGCGACGAGGCGGGGATCCTCGCGTGCATCCACGCGCTGGCGGCGTACGAGCGGGAGCCGGACGCGGTCCGGACGACGGAGGCGGACCTGACGGACGCGCTCTTCGGCCCCGCGCCGGCGGTGTTCGCGCACGTCGTCGAGGTCGACGGTGCCGTCGTCGGCATCGCCGTCTGGTTCCGCAGCTTCTCGACCTGGACGGGCCGGCACGGCGTGTACCTCGAGGACCTGTTCGTCGACCCGGCGCACCGCGCCCGCGGCTACGGCCTCGCGCTGCTGCGGTCGCTCGCGGCGGTCGCGGTGGCCAACGGCTGGACGCGCGTCGACTGGGCGGTGCTCGACTGGAACGCGCCCTCGATCGCGTTCTACCGCGCGCTCGGGGCCGTGCCGATGGACGAGTGGACCGGGTACCGGCTCACGGGCGACGCGCTGCGCGCCGTGGGCACGGGCCCGGTCGGCAGCCCCTGACGGACCGCGTCAGGCGGTCGCGTCGAGCCGGGCCAGCTCGGCGGCCACGTCGTAGGCCGGCTCCGGCCAGCCGAGGTGCAGGTCCGCCAGCGCGTCGTGCAGCAGCACGCTGACGGCGAGCCGCGCGTACCACTTGCGGTCCGCGGGGACGACGTACCAGGGCGCGACGTCCGTCGAGGTGCGTGCGAGCACGTCGGCGTACGCGGCCTCGTAGGCGGGGCGCTGCCGCCGCACGTCCACGTCGCGCGGGTCGTACTTCCAGTGCTTCTCGGGACGGGTGAGGCGCTCGCGCAGGCGGGCGTGCTGCTCGTCGGGGGAGACCCACAGCAGCACCTTCACGACGGTCGTGCCGCGCGCCGCCACCTCCGCCTCGAACGCCGTGATCTCGGCGAGCCGGGCCTCGAGCGCCGCCGCGTCGAGCGCGCCCTCGACGCGCGGCACGAGGACGTCCTCGTAGTGCGAGCGGTCGAAGACGCCGATGCGTCCCGGGGCGGGCAGGGCGGCGCGGACGCGGGCGAGGAAGTGCTGCGCGCGCTCCTGCGGCGTCGGCACGCCGAACGCGCGCAGGGCGACGCCCTGCGGGTCGACCATGCCGAGCACGTGCCGGACGATGCCGCCCTTGCCGGCGGTGTCCAGCCCCTGCAGGACGAGCAGCACGGAGCGGTCGCCGCCGGTGCGCCCGTGCGCGAACAGCCGCTCCTGCAGATCGGACAGCGCGGCGCCCAGCGCGGCGAGGGCGGGCACCGCGTCGGCCTTGCGCCGGTCGAAGCCGGGGGTGGCGGACGCGTCGACGTCGGCGAGGGCGAGGCCCGGCCGCGCGCGCAGCAGCTCGCGGACCGGCGCGCCCCACGCCGCGGCCCTGCCCGTGCCCGTGGTGCTCACGGCCGCGCCGCGAACCGCTCGAGGAGGTCCGCGTGGCCGCCGACGATGATGAGGTCGTTCGACGAGATGCGCGTCTCCGGCGTCGCGTAGAGGAACTCCACACCGGGGCTCTTCACGCCGATGACCGTGACGCCGTAGCGCTCGCGGATCTTCGACTGCGCGAGCGTGAAGCCCTGCGTCTCCTTCGGCGGGCGCATCTTCACGACCGTGAAGCCGTCCTCGACCTCGATGTAGTCGAGCATGCGGCCGGAGACGAGGTGCGCGACGCGAGCCCCCGCGTCGGCCTCGGGCAGCACGACGTGGTGCGCCCCGATGCGCTGCAGGATGCGCGCGTGCTCGCTCGAGATCGCCTTCGCCCAGATCTGCGGGACGCCGATGTCCACGAGGTTGCCGGTGATGAGCACGGACGCCTCGAGGTAGGACCCGACGCCGACGACCGCGACGGGGAAGTCGCGCGCGCCGAGCTGCTCGAGCGCCTCCGGGTTCGTCGCGTCCGCCTCGACGAGCGGGACGCGCCCCGCCCACTGCGCGACGAGCTCGGGCTTCTGCTCGACGGCGAGCACGTCCTGCCCGAGCCGGTCGAGTGTCGCGGCGATCGACGACCCGAACCGCCCGAGGCCGATGACGAGGATGCCGGACCCCTTGGCGGGGGAGCGGGGGGCGGTGCGGGGCTCGCCGCCGCCGGCACGCAGGCTGTCAGCCAATGATCGGCCTCTCTTCCGGGTACCGGACGACGCGACGACGGTTGCGCAGCGCGAGCGCCGCGGCGAGCGTGATCGTGCCGGTCCGGCCGATGAACATGAGCACGGCGAGGACGTACTTCGCCGGGTCGGGCAGGTCGGGCGTGATCCCCGTGGACAGACCGCACGTGGCGAACGCCGAGATCACCTCGAACAGGATGACGTCGAGCGTGAGACCCGTCATCGCCAGCAGGAGCAGCGACGCGACGAGCACGAACGTCGTGGAGACGAACGCGACGGCGATCGCGACCTTGAGCGTGTCGGGGGAGATGCGCCGGCCGAACGCCTCGACGTCCCGGTCGCCGCGCGCCTCCGCGACGATCGCGAGGAGCATGACGCCGAGCGTCGTCACCTTGATGCCGCCGGCGGTGCCCGCGGACCCCCCGCCGACGAACATGAGCGCGTCGAGCAGCAGCCACGTGCCCTCGTGCATCTCGCCCACGTCGACGGTCGAGAACCCGCCCGAGCGCGGCATGATGCCGGCGAACAGCGACGCCAGCAGGGTGCCGGCCCAGTCGAGCGGCTGGAACGTCCCCGGGTTCGTCCACTCGAAGGCCGCGACGACGACGGACCCGAAGAGCAGCAGCGCGATGCTCATCGTGATCGTCATCTTGGTGTGCAGGCTCCACCGGCGCGGCTCGCGCAGCCGGTTGGCCACGTTGAGGATGACCGGGAACCCGAGGGAGCCGATGAAGACGCCGACGATGATCGGCAGCAGCATCCACCAGTCGGAGACGAACGGCTCCAGCCCCTCGGGGGTGGGGACGAAGCCGGCGTTGTTGAACGCGGAGACCGCGTAGAACACCGCGTGCCAGGCGGCGGTGCCCGCGTTCCCCTCGTGCAGCACCAGCCGCGGGAAGAGGACCAGCGCGATCGCCACCTCGAGCACCGTGGACGTCACGATGACGGTCCGCACCAGGGACCCGACCTCGCCGAGACGGGTGACCTTCGTCTCCGACGAGACGAGCAGCCGCTGCGTCAGCCCGATGCGTCGCGACACCGCCATGCCGAGCAGCGACGCCAGCGTCATGACGCCCAGGCCGCCGACCTTGATCGCCACGAGGATGACGACCAGGCCCCAGGCGGACCAGTACTCGCCCGTGGGGACGGTGACGAGGCCCGTGACGGTGGTCGCCGACGTCGCGGTGAAGAACGCGTCGACGAAGGGTGCGCGCTGCCCGTGCGCGGTCGCCCACGGCGCCGACAGCAGCGCCGTGAAGACGACGACCACCAGCGCGAACACGGCGAGCGCCAGCCGTGCCGGCCCCTGGCGTGCCGCACGGTCGACGTACTCGCGGGCGCGCCACAGCAGGCCCGGTCCTGCCGCCATGCCGCCTCCCGCCGTGCCCCGACCCGTGACCCGCCGTCCCGACCCCGGTGCGCCCGACCTGCGGCGGCGGACGCGGACGACGGCCCGGCTCGCGCCGGGCAAGGGCCCATGCTGGCACGGCGCACCGACAGCCGGGCACCGACGCGGCGCGTCGGCCGTGGTGGTGCGCTGCGTCGGTCGACCGCCGGCCGACCGCCGGACCCGCCGGTCCGGTCGACACGGCCCGCGCGGCGGTGGGACGGTGAGCCCATGACGGCGACGGCCACCGACGCGGCCCCCCACGGTGCTGCGACCGCGCCCGTGCGGGTCGTCTGGTCCACCGAGATGCTCGGCTACGACTTCGGCGTCGGGCACCCCATGACGTCCGACCGGATCGACCTCACGATCGCGCTGGCCTCCGGCCTCGGCCTGCTCGCGGCACCGGGCGTCGAGGTGGTCGCCGCGGAGCCCGCGAGCGACGCGCTGCTGACAACCGTCCACGACCCCGCGTACGTCGCGGCCGTGCACGCCGCCGCCGAGCGGGGCGTGCCCGACCCGGCCCGCGGGCTCGGGACGCGCGACGACCCGCTGTTCCCGCAGATGCACGAGGCGGCGGCCCGCGTCGTCGCCGGCTCGGTGGACGCGGCGCTCGCGGTCTGGGAGGGCCGTGCGCCGCACGCGGTCAACGTCGGCGGCGGGCTGCACCACGCCATGCCGGGCGGTGCGTCGGGCTTCTGCGTGTACAACGACGCGGCGGTCGCGATCCGGGCGCTGCTCGCCGCGGGCGTGCCGCGCGTGGCCTACGTCGACGTCGACGCGCACCACGGCGACGGCGTCCAGACCGTCTTCTGGGACGACCCGCGGGTGCTGACGGTGTCGCTGCACGAGACCGGTGCGGCGCTGTTCCCCGGCACCGGCCACCCGGGGGAGACGGGCGGCCCGGGCGCGGACGGCACGGCCGTCAACGTGGCGCTGCCCTCGCGCACGGGCGACGCCGGCTGGCTGCGCGCGTTCGACGCGGTGGTGCCCGCCGCGCTGAGGGCCTTCGGGCCGGCGGTGCTCGTCACGCAGCACGGCTGCGACACGCACCGGCTGGACCCGCTCGCGTCGCTGCGCGTGAGCGTGGACGGGCAGCGGCTCGCGGCCGAGCGCCTGCACGCCCTCGCGCACGAGGTGAGCGACGGCCGCTGGCTCGCGCTGGGCGGCGGCGGGTACGCGGTGCTGGACGTCGTGCCGCGTGCGTGGGCGCACCTCATCGGCATCGCGACGCACCGGCCCGTCGACCCGGCGACGCCCGTGCCGGCCGGGTGGCTGGCCGCGGTGCGGCAGCGCTACGGGCGCGAGGCGGTCGCGGTGATGACGGACGGCGGCGTCGTGGAGGCGCGGCCGTGGTCCGCGGGCTACGACCCCGCGGACGACCTCGACCGGGCGGTGCGGGCCACGCGCGCGGCCGTCTTCCCGTCCCTCGGCCTCGACCCCGAGCTGGACTGAGGACCGCGTGCCGGGCGGGCCCGGTGCCGTCCGCGGGCGCCGGCGTGCCCGCCGCAGACCCGTCCGGGTGACCCCGCGCCCGTGCGCGCCGTCCCGGCTTCCCCACCCGTCACACGCGCCACTACTGTGACCATCGAGCACCCCGCCGGTGGGTGGCACGCCGCCGGCGCTGGACCGGCCGTCGGGAGGTCGGACGATGGACGAGCCGGGGCGCGACCCGCAGGGACGGGTGCGGTTCCTCACCGTGAACGAGGTCGCGGACCTCATGCGCGTGTCCCGGATGACGGTGTACCGCCTGGTGCACTCGGGCGAGCTGCCCGCCGTCCGCGTCGGCCGCTCGTTCCGCGTCCCGCAGGACGCCCTCGACGCGTACCTGCGCTCGTCGACGACCGTCGACCTCGGCGACGCGGGGGAGCACCGCCGCACGTCCTGAGGGCGGCGGACGGGCCCCGGCGGCGGTCGCGCGGGACCGGTTCGCGGGCTCGCGGCCCCATCCCGTAAGGTGGGCCCCCGGACTTCTGCGTGCGTGGACCGGTCGGTCGCCTCGAACCCGCATCGCCCCGCGCGTCGGCCGACCACCTTCGCGGTCCTGACGACCGTGACCGGACACGAGTGAGGCATTCATGGGCTCCGTCATCAAGAAGCGCCGCAAGCGCATGGCGAAGAAGAAGCACCGCAAGCTGCTCCGCAAGACGCGTCACCAGCGCCGCAACAAGAAGTGAGCTGAGCGCACCCGCGCAGCGCAGCGCACCCCGGGCCCGGTCCTTCGACCGGGCCCGACGTGCGTCCGGGGACGGAGCGCCCACGGCATCTCTACATCGATGTACTGTGGGCTCGTCGAAGGAGGCCCGATGACAACGCCGTCGTCCCCGCCCGTCGCCGCGACCACCCCGGTCGACGGCCCCTGCACCCCACGCGCCGCGCACGGCGCCCTGCGCCCGCTGCCGTTCGACGCGGTGCGCCTGTCCGCCGACGGCATGCTCGGCGCGTGGCAGGAGCGCAACCGCACCCGCGTGCTGCCGCACGTGCTGGAGCGCCTGGAGACGTCGGGCGTGCTCGACAACCTGCGCGTCACGGCCGGGCGCGCCGAGAGGCAGTTCCGCGGGTTCAACTTCGCGGACTCCGACCTGCACAAGACGCTCGAGGCCCTCGCGTGGGAGGCCGGCCGCGTGCCGGACGACCAGCCGTGGGAGGAGTTCGTCGGCGCGGCCGTCGACCTGCTCGCCGCCGCGCAGCGCGACGACGGCTACCTGTACTCGCACGTGCAGCTGACCGCGCCCGGCACCGAGCTCACCGCGCTGCGCTGGAGCCACGAGCTCTACGTCCTCGGCCACCTGCTGCAGGCCGCCGTCGCGCGCGCCCGCACCACCGGGCGCACCGACCTGCTCGACGTCGCGACGCGCTTCGCCGACCTGGTCGACACCCGGCTCGGCCCCGACGGCGCCGAGGGCTACGACGGCCACCCGGAGGTCGAGACGGCGCTCGTCGAGCTGTACCGGCTCACGGGCGAGCGGCGGTGGCTCGACCTCGCACGCCGCCAGGTCGACCTGCGCGGGCGCGGCCTGCTCGGGTCCGGGCCGTTCCCGCCGGCGTACCACCAGGACCACGTGCCGGTGCGCGAGGCGACGGAGGTGACCGGCCACGCGGTGCGCCAGCTGTACCTGCTCGCCGGCGTCGCCGACGTCGCGGCCGAGACCGGGGAGCAGGTCCTGCTCGACGCCCTCGTGCGGCTGTGGGAGTCGGCCGAGCGGACGCGCACGTACGTCACGGGCGGGCTCGGCGCGCGGCACAAGGACGAGTCGTTCGGCGACGCGCACGAGCTGCCGCCCGACCGCGCGTACGCCGAGACGTGCGCCGCGATCGCGCTGGTGCACTGGGCGTGGCGGATGCTCCTGCTCACGGGTGAGTCCCGGTACGCCGACGCGATGGAGCGCACGCTCGTCAACGCCGTCCCGGCGGCCGTGGGCCTCGACGGCCGGTCGTTCACCTACTCGAACCCGCTGCAGCTGCGCACGGGCCACGACGGCACGGACGAGTACCACCCGAGCGGCCGCCTCGACTGGTTCGCGTGCGCGTGCTGCCCGCCCAACCTCGCCCGGCTCGCGGCGTCGCTGCACGCGTACGTCGCGACGGTGACCGACGACGCCGTGCAGCTGCACCTGTACGCCGCCGGGGACGTGCGCGTCCCGGACGACGGCACGGTCCTGCGCGTGCGCACCGACTACCCGTGGGACGGCCGCGTCGAGGTGGCGGCGGACCCCGGCGGCACGCCGCTGGTGCGCGACCTCGTCCTGCGCGTGCCCGGGTGGGCGGACCCGGCCGCGGTGACGCTCACCGTCGACGGCGCGCCCGTGCCGCTCGACGTGCGCGGCGGTCGCGTGACCGTGCCGGCGTCTCCCGGCGCGCCCGTGCGCACGGTCGTCCTCGACCTGCCGATGCCCGTCGTCGCGCTGACCCCGCACCCGCACGCCGACGCGGTGCGGGGGTGCGTCGCGCTGCGGCGCGGCCCCGTGGTGTGGGCGCTCGAGCAGGCCGACCTGCCCGACGGCGTCGTGCTCGAGGACGTCGCCGTCGTGGCCGGTGCGCAGCCGCTCGACGGCCCGCCGACGCCCGCGCTCGGCGTGCCGGTCGGCGTCCGGGTCGCCGGCGTGCACCGCCCGGCCGCCGACGCGCCGCCGTGGCGGGCGTCGGGCACCGTCCCGGTGCCGCCCGACCTGGCCGACGGCACCCCGCTCGAGCTGCGCCTGGTGCCGTACCACGCGTGGGGCAACCGCGGCCCGGGGGCGATGCGGGTGTGGCTGCCGGTGGCGGCGGCCGGCGCGGGCAGGCGGGACGACGGTCCGGACGACCGCACCGACGACCACGGGTCGTCCGCGCACGACGCCGGCACCGCGCCTCTGCCACGCTGTGGCCCGGACGGGACGGCCGTCCGGTGACTGCCGCTCCCGGCGCACCGGCGGCGAGGACGGGGACGGGGACGGGCAGGATGAACGGTCGACGGACGGCCACGGTGACGATGCACGACGTCGCCGCGCGGGCCGGGGTGTCCATCAAGACGGTCTCCAACGTCGTCAACGGCTACCCGTACATCCGCCCGACGACGCGCGAGAAGGTCGAGACGGCCATCGCCGAGCTCGGCTACCACGTCAACGTCTCGGCCCGGAACCTGCGCCGCGGCCGCACGGGCCTCATCGGCCTCGCGGTGCCGGAGCTCTCCCTCCCGTACTTCGCCGAGCTCGCCGACTCGGTGATCCGCGCGGCCGAGGAGCGGGGCGTCACGGTGCTCATCGAGCAGACGGGCGCGGTGCGCGAGCGCGAGCTCGAGGTGCTCACCGGGCAGCGCCGGCAGTTCACCGACGGCCTCATCTACTCGCCGCTGGCGCTGGGGCCCGACGACGTGGGCGAGCTCGCGGCCGTCGGCTACCCGATGGTGCTGCTGGGCGAGCGCATCTTCGGCGGTCCCGCGGACCACGTCACCATGAGCAACGTCGAGGCGGCCCGCGCCGCGACGCAGCACCTGCTCGACCTCGGCCGCCGGCGCATCGCCGTCGTCGGCGCGCACGCGGGGGAGACGGTCGGCTCCGCGGCCCTGCGCCTGCAGGGGTACCGCGAGGCCCTCGAGGCGAACGGCGTGCCGTTCGACCCCGCCCTCGTCGGCGAGGCCGGCCTGTGGCACCGCGCGACCGGCGCCGAGACGATGACGCGCCTGCTCGACGCGGACCTCGGCATCGACGCCGTCTTCGGGCTCAACGACGCCCTCGCGCTGGGGGCGCTGCACGCCCTGCACGCGCGGCGCGTCGACGTGCCGGGCGACGTCGCCGTCATCGGCTTCGACGACATCGAGGAGACGGCGTACTCGTCGCCCACGCTGTCGACCGTGCACCCGGGCCGCGAGCAGATCGCGACGACGGCCGTCGACCTGCTGCTCGCGCGCATCGCCGAGCCGGCCGCGGACCGGCCGTTCCAGCAGGTCGTCGCGGACTTCTCGGTGGTGCTGCGCGAGTCGACGCTCGGCGACGGCGCGCCCGTGGACCCGACGCCGGGCGAGCGCACGACGCACGCGGGCTGACCCGCCGCCGCGCATGCCGCCGGACGCGCCGACGCCCCGGCGGCCGCGGCAGCCGGGGCGTGCGGTCGGTCAGGGTCAGCGTGCGTCGAGGCGGTCCAGCCGCACGTCGACGAGCCACCCGGTGACGAGCAGCGGCACGGTCACGCCGGCGAGCGGCACGAGCACCGGCGCCGCGGCGCAGGTGAGCACCCACACGGCGACGGCGGCGAGCACGCCGAGCGACGTCCCCGGGCTGAGCGCGGGCGCGAGCACGAGGAACCGCCACGTGCGGGCGGGGGAGTCGGTGTAGCGCCGTGCCACCGGCGGGACGTGGGCGAGGACGACGACGGCCCACGCGCCGGCGAGCGCGAGCCCGACGCCGGCGGCCGCGCGCGCCGGCCCGGTGAGCACGCCGAGCGCGACGGCGTCGAGCCACAGCAGCACCGCGACGGCCCACAGCGGCGCACCGAGGACGTTCAGCCGCCGCCAGCCGCCGCGCCAGGTCGTCCAGAAGTCGCGCCACAGGTGCTCCGACGGCGCGCCGGCCGCGACCCGCGCGAGCAGCGTCCCGGCGGCGTGCAGCGACGGCACGAGACCGAGGACGACGCCGCCCGCGAGCGTGCCGAGCACCAGCAGCAGCTGGGCGGCGACCACGTGCGCGAGCGCGCGCAGCACGGTCATGACGCGGGCGGCCCAGCCGACGGCCTCGTCGCCGGCCGTCCGTGCGGGGGCACCGACGTGCGTCACGCCGCAGCCCCCGGGCCGTCGTCGCCCACGCGCGTGCCGGTGGTGACCCGCCCGCGGTCGTCGACCGCGACGAGGACGAGGGTCGCCCGCCCGCGCACGGCGTCCCAGCCGGGCAGGACCACCGCCGACGCCTGCGCGCCGTCGGGCCACCGCCACGTGAACCGGCCGTCGCCCATCGGGCGCACGTCGTGCGCGTCGAGCGTGCGCAGGCGTCCGCGCTCGACGCCACGCGGGTCGCTGCCGGGCTCGAGCGTCTCCCACGTGCCCGTGAGCGCGGCGGGCTCGGCCGGCCAGCGGCGCTCGTCGTCGTCCTCGCGGGCGGGCCCCGCCCACGGCTGCGGGCTGACGAGCGGCCAGCCGTCGTGCGTCCACACGAGGCGGCGGACCTGCACGCGGTGCCGCTCCGGGGCGTCGTCGTCGCGCACGTGGTGCACGAGCAGCTGGCGGCCCGGGGCGTCGGCCGTCGCGGGTTCGGTGAGCACGGACGCGTGCCCGGGCGCGCGCAGGCCGGGCCCGCCGGCGAGGCGGTGACCGGCCAGGACGACCGTGCCGGCGTCCGCCGCGGTGTCCCGCAGGTCGCGGCCGAGGCGGTCGCGGTACGGCCCGGTGACGGCGTCGGCGACGGCCGCGCGCACGTGGTAGCTCGAGAAGAGCGAGTCCCACGACGCGAGCAGCGCCCAGCCACCGCCGGGGCGCGGCAGCACGTACGCGCCCTCGACCGCGCCCTCGACGTCGGCCGCCCGCCGCGCGAGCAGCACGCCGGGCCCCGGGCTCGGCTCGCCCGGTGCCGGCGCGTCGAGCGCGAGGCCGGTCACCGGGTCGAGCTCGAGCGCGTGCAGGCCCCCGAAGAACGAGCCGTAGACGAGCCAGTGCCGGTCGCCGTCCACGGCTAGCGCCGCGTCGATGGCGTTGGGCGGTCCGTCGCCGTGCGGCGACCCGGCGGCGTCGGCGGGCACGGCGTCGCTCGTCACGACGAGCCCGCGGTCCTCCCACGGCCCGGCGGGGTGCGCCGCGACGGCGAGCCCGATGGCCGACCGGCGCGACCCGAACGTCGACGCCGACCAGTACATCCGCCACCCGCCGCCGACGCGCACGACCTCGGGTGCCCACAGGCCCGGCGCGCCGGCCCACGCCGCCGCGGCGTCCGGCACGCCCGGCAGCGCCCAGCCGTGGAACTCCCAGTCGACGAGGTCGGTGGAGCGGCGCACCTGCACGCCGCCCCGCACGGGGCCGTCGCCCGACGCGTCGGTCGAGAACAGCCAGTAGGTGCCGTCGTCGTCGCGCACCGCGGTGGGGTCGTGGGCGTGGTCGCCGCCCCACGCGCGCGTGTCGGGGACGAGGTCGACGCCCGGCTCCAGGGTGGTCACGCGTCAGCCCTTCGTGCCGGTGAGGGCGACGGACGCGATGATCTGCCGCTGGAACACCAGGAAGACCACGAGGATCGGCAGCAGCGCGACGAACGACGCGGCCATGATCAGCGGGTAGTCGCGCTGCGTGGCGTACTCGACGTTGAGGTTCGCGATGACGACCTGCAGCGTCTGCTTGCCCGGCGAGTTCAGGTACAGGATCGGCGCGAGGTAGTCGTTCCACACCGTCATGAACCAGAGGATGAACTGCGCCGCGATGGCGGGCCGGATCATCGGCACGATCATCCGCCCGAAGATCGTCAGGTACGACGCGCCGTCGATCTTCGCCGCCTCGATGAGCGAGTCCGGGACCGACTCGAGGTACTGGCGGATGAAGAAGATCATGATGATGTTGCCGAACAGCAGCGGCACGATCAGCGGCAGCAGGGTGTCCACCCAGTGCAGCCGGGAGAACATGACGAACTGCGGGATCATGATCGTCGGGTAGGGGATCATCAGGCCCGACAGCAGGCCGAGGAAGATCGCGTTCTTGGCCGGCAGCCGCATCTTCGCGAGCGCGAACGCCGCGAGCGCCGACGTCACCGACCCGACGACGGTGACCGTGCCGGCCACGATGATCGAGTTCCTGAAGCCCGACAGGATCGGCGCCTCGGTCCACATGCGCACGAACGTGTCCCACTGCGGGGCGTCCGGCCACAGCACGGGCGGCAGCGCGAACACCTCGGGCTTGGTCTTCACCGCGGTGGTGAACATCCAGAGGAGCGGCGCGAGCATGGCGATCGCGAAGACCGACAGCACGACGAGCAGCACGGCGTTGACGACGCGGCTCTCGCGGCCGGCGCCGACGCCGGTCGCGCCCGGCCCGCGGCGGGCCGGCGTGCGGCGCGGCAGGGTGGGGATGGTGGTCATGGCAGGCCCCTCAGTCGATGCTGAAGCTGTTGCGCCGGTTCAGGCGGAACTGGATCAGGGTGATGACGAGGACGAGGACGCCCAGCACGATGGCCATGGCCGTCGCGTACCCCATCTGCTGGTACCGGAAGGCCTGGCGCCAGATGTACCAGACCACGGACGCGGAGCCGAACTCCGGGCCGCCCGTCGGCGTCATGATGTTGATCTCGGTGAACAGCTGCGCGCCGGCGATGATGTTCGTGACGACGAGGAAGAACGTCACGGGGCGGACCATCGGCAGCGTGATGTGCCGCAGCCGCTGCCACCACCCGGCGCCGTCGAGCGCCGCCGCCTCGTGCAGCGAGGCGGGCACCGACTGGATCGCCGCCAGGTACAGCAGCATCGAGTAGCCGAGGCCCTTCCAGACCATCATGAGGATGATCGCGGGCTTCACGGTGGCGGTGTCCTGCAGCCAGTTCGGGCCGTCGACGCCGAACCACGCGAGCACCTGGTTCACGAGGCCGAAGTCGCCGTTGTAGGCGAACTGCCAGACGATCGCGATCGCCGCGAGGGACGAGATCACCGGGACGTAGTAGATCGTCCGGAAGGCCGTGCGCCCGGCGATGCGCCGGTTCAGCGCGATGGCGAGCAGCAGGGCCAGCGCCAGGCCGATCGGGATGCCGATCATGTAGAAGAACGTGTTGAACAACGACTGGCGGAAGTACTCGTCGCCGACCAGCCGCGTGTAGTTCTCGAGCCCGACGAACCGCATCGGGCCGAGCCCGTTCCAGCTCGTGAGCGACGCGTACCCCGCGAACAGCACCGGGTAGAGCGTGAACAGCAGGAACCCGACCACGGGCGGGGCGACGAACGCCATGGCCCACCGGTGCTCGGTGCGGTGCAGCTGCCGGCGCTGCCGGGCGGTGCGCAGCGGCGGGGTGGTGCCCGTCCGGAGCGCGCCGGGTGCGGCGGGCGGGGCCTCGGGGGCCGCGGATCGCGACATCGGGGGTCCTCTCGTGCGAAGGCCGGTCGTGCGAGGGCCGGCCCGGCCGCCGGGGGAGC
>NZ_JBHUZW010000112.1:0-12992 GCF_042667215.1 Cellulomonas sp. NPDC057328
CCCCGGACCCGTACGGGTCCGGGGTCGCTGTGCGTGGTCGCCGGCGGGACGGGCCGTCGCCGTGAGCGTCGGCGCCGCGGGCGTCAGCCGACGCGGTGCAGCCAGCGGACGGGCGCGCCGGCGCCCGCGTAGCGGAACGGCTCGAGCTCGTCGTCCCAGGCCTGCCCGAGCGCGAGGTCGAGCTCCGCACGCAGGCGCGCCGGGTCGGCGGCGTGCTCCAGCGCGGCGCGGACCCGGTCCTCGGGCACGACGATGTTGCCGTGCACGTCCGTGGCGGCGTGGAAGATGCCGAGCTCGGGCGTGTGGCTCCACCGAGAACCGTCCACGCCGTGGCTCGGCTCCTCCGTCACCTCGTAGCGCAGGTGCGCCCACCCGCGCAGCGCGGACGCCAGGCGCGCGCCGGTGCCCGGCGCGCCCTGCCACGAGTGCTCGGCACGGTAGAACTGCGGTCCCGCGGGCTGCGGGGTCCAGTCGAAGCTGACACGCCCACCGAGCGCGTTGCCGACCGCCCACTCGACGTGGGGGCAGAGCGCGCGCGGTGCGGAGTGCACGAAAAGGACACCGCGGGTGATGGCACCAGCCATGTGGTCCTCCAGTAGGGCTCGAGGGTCGCCTTCCCCAACGACCTCGCCCCTGCTCCTGCAGGACTCGTGACCAGAACTCATGACGCACGCGGCGTGCTGTGCACAGGATGCCCCACGCAGGGGCTGCGGTCCAGCCGTCAGAGCTGTTCGCGGATCGCGCGCATCGCCTTCTTGCGCACCGACCGCTCGAGACGGTCGAGGTACAGCATGCCGTCGAGGTGGTCGACCTCGTGCTGCAGGCACCGGGCCATCAGCTCCGTGCCCTCCACGACGACCTCCTTGCCGTCGAGGTCGGTGCCCACGACCCGCGCGTACCAGGCGCGGTGCGTCGGGAACCACAAGCCGGGCACCGAGAGGCACCCCTCGTCCCCGTCCTGGTACTCGTCCTCGGACAGCTCGACGATCGTCGGGTTCAGCACGTAGCCGATCTCGTCGTCGATGTTCCACGAGAACGCGCGCAGCGAGACGCCGATCTGGTTCGCGGCGAGGCCGGCACGGCCCTCCATGTCGACGGTCTCGAGCAGGTCGTCGACGAGGGACCGCACACGGTCGTCGACGGTCGTGATCGGGTCGCACGGGGTGCGCAGGACGGGGTCACCGACGGTCCGGATCTCACGCAGGGCCATGGTCCGATCCTTTCACGTCGGTGAGGCCGTCCGTGCCGTCCGCGACGGTGGCGGACGTGCCGCCGACCACGTCGCCCCCGGCCCCGCGGTGCGCCGGCCACCGGCCGCGGGCCGGCCCCGGACGCGACGACGCCGGTGGTGACCAGGTCACCACCGGCGTCGTCGGTGTCGTGGGCAGCCGCCGTCGTGGCGGCCCCGGCTCACTCGCCGGCGCGCTGCTGCGGGACGCCCGTCAGGAGCTGCCGGACCTCCGCCTCGTGGAAGCGGCGGTGACCGCCGAGGGTGCGGACGGCGGAGAGCTTGCCGGCCTGCGCCCAGCGCGTCACCGTCTTCGGGTCGACGCGGAAGAGGACCGCGACCTCGCCCGGCGTGAGCAGGCTGCCCTGCGTGAGGGGGGCGTCGGTGGCGTGCGTCTGGATGGCCATGGGAGGCTCCTTCGTCGTTCGGTAGCTCGGCTGGCCCCGTGGGCCCCGTGGCTTTGCGTCCCCGCCTTGCGGCGGGTTTGCCGTTTTTCGCTGACGTGGAAGAGCATGCCCCAATCTGGACATCCGTGCAAGAACCACCGGGCGTCGGACACGTGTCCGGTGCGGGTGAAAAGTCACAGTCGGCCGAAGCGGGCCCGGACGAGGCTGTAGAGGCCGAAGAGGACGAGCCCGAGCGCGACCAGACCGAGCAGCAGCGGGCCCGCCGGCGCGTCGCGCAGCGCCCGCAGGGCACCGTCGAGACCGCTCGCCTCGGCCGGGTCGGCCTGGACCGCGGCGAGCACGAACAGCACGCCGACCACCGCGAGCGCGACGCCCTTCGCGACGTAGCCGGCGACGCCCGCGGCCCGGGCCACGCGGCCGGCGGTCCCCGCGGGCAGCCGGTGCAGGTCCCGCAGGAAGCGCTTCGTGACGCCCTTCACGACGTGGTACCCGCCGACCACCACCACCCCGACCCCCACGGCGCCCACGAGCAGGCGGCCGCCGGGCGCCTGCATGAGGCTGGCCGTGGCGTCCGACGTCTGCCCGCCGGACCCGCTGCCGCGCGCGAACGTGAGGGCGGTCGCGGCGAGCGCGAGGTACACGACCGCCTTGCCGGCGGCCTTCGCACGGTCGGAGGCCTCCCCCACGGCGCCGCTCAGCGCGGCCGCACCCTGCCACGCGCCCAGCGCGGCGAGCGCGACGACGGCGACCCACAGCGCGACGGCCCCGAACGGCGTCGACGCCACTTGCGCGAAGGCGCCGGACTGGTCGGCCTCCTCCCCGCCCCCGCCGGTGGCGAGCTGGGCGGCCAGCACGCCGATGAGCACGTGCAGCACGCCGCTGACCGCGTAGCCGGCGCGCGCGCCGGCCTCCCAGACCCCTCGTGACGAGCTCGCGGCGACCGTGGTCATGACACCTCCTCGTGGCGGGCTCCCCCGACCCCGGCGGCACGCCGGCACCCGCGGGCATCGTGGCAGCGCGGACGCCGGCCGGCGACCGGAGCGTGCCCGCGACGGCCCGACGACGGGCCGACGACTCGCGCAGCGACGACCGAGCCGGGCACGGCGCGACGGCCCTGCGTCAGGAGCGGCGGCGGCGCAGACCGGCCGGCGGGCGCGGCATGCCTCCCCACCGCGCGAGGACCACGGCCACGACGGCCACGACGGCCAGCCCGGCGACCTGCACGCGGGTGCCCGGCAGCGCCCCCGCCTGGTCGCCGACGGCGTGCGACCACAGCGCCACGTCGACCGCGGCGTGCAGGACGACCGGGACGGCGAGCCCGCCGCCGACGCGGCGCGCGACGTGGAGCACCACGCCGGTGGCGACTCCCACCACGGCCCGGGTCGCCGGCGACCCCGGACCGGTGAGCACCTCGACCGCGCCCGAGAGCAGCACGGTGCCGAGCGCGGCCGCCGGCTCCGGCCACCGGTCGCGGAGCGCGACCAGCGCGATGCCGCGCAGCACGAGCTCGGTGTCCAGCGCGGCCAGCAGGCAGCCGACGGCGAGCACGGTGACGAGGCCCGGGGGCGCGACGCGCAGTGCGTCGACGTCCGTCGTGGCGGCCGCGCCGGCGAGCACCACCGCGGGCACGAGCCACCACAGCGGGTGCACGTCCCGGGGCTCGCGCCAGACGTCCCGCCAACGGCCCCACAGCGCGGTGGCGACCACCGCGGCCACGACGCCGGCCAGGTGCGGTGCGACGAGGTCGGCGCGGACCGTGCGCACGTCGGGCAGGCCGGGCGTCGTCCGGATCACGCCCATGTACACGCCGACCAGCCAGGACACCGCGAGCCACCCGCCCACGACGGCGGCGAGCAGCGCCCACGGCAACGGTGCGGGTCCGCGCGGCGGGGTGGCGGTCATGGGGCGAGTCTGACCGCGCCGGACGGCGCCCGCAGGGTGGGCCAGGTGGGGCTTGAACCCACGACCGACGGATTATGAGTCCGCTGCTCTGACCGACTGAGCTACTGGCCCGTGCGGCAGCAGCCTAGCGACGCGGCGCCGGTCGGCCGGCAGGGCGACGGGCAGGACGACGGACCGGACGACGGACCGGACGACGGGGCTGCACCCGGGTCGACGGTCCCAGCCGGCGGCGCACCGCCTGGGTACGGTGGGCGCGTGGCCCTGTTCTCCCGTCGTCGCCGCCTGCCCGACGCCGTCCGCCGTCGCCTCGACCTCGCGCACGGCGACACCGTCCTCGCGGCCGCGCCGCTGGACGCGGCACGCGGCGGCGAGGTCGCGCAGGACGCCGACGGCACCGGCCGGTGGGCCGTGGTCACCCGGCGGGCGCTGCACCTCGTCGACGCGGACCCGGACGCGGACGTGGCGCGCACGCCGTGGTCCGACGTCGACCGCGGCACCCTCGACGCCGAGTCGCGCACGCTGACGGTGCACTGGGCGAGCGGCGCGACGACCGACCTGCCCCTCGCCGACGACCCGGCGGCACGCGACCTGGCGCAGACGTTCCGCGAGCGCGTGCAGCAGTCGGTCGTGCACGTCGAGCACGTGACGCTGCCCGGCGGCGGCCGGGTGCGGGTGGCGCTGCGGCGCGACGAGGAGGGGGCGTTCTTCACGCAGACGATCGGCGACGGACGGGTCGACCTGCGCGACCCGGCCGCGGCCCGGGTGGTCGCGGAGGCGGAGGCGCGGGTGCGCGCCGAGGTCGGTCTGCCGGACTGAGCGACGCGCGGCGCACGTCACGTCCCGCGCACCGGCCGCCGTGGTCCGCGCGACCTCCGACGCCTGCTAGAGTCTCTTCCCGCACGATCCCTCGTAGCTCAATTGGCAGAGCATCCGACTGTTAATCGGACGGTTACTGGTTCGAGTCCAGTCGAGGGAGCAAGCGTCGGGGCCTCTGACCTGCACCACAGGCAGAGGCCCTCGCCATGTCCGGCGCCGATCGTCGTGCCCGGTCGGTCCGTGCGCGCCTGCGGGTGCGCGACGCGAGGAAGGACGGGCAGCGACGACCGTGACGCACGCACCCGGGGCCGCCGGCCGGCTCGCACGGTTCGAGCAGGCGAAGGCCCGGCCCGAGATGGCCCTCCTGCGCGCGCACAGCGTCGAGTGGGTGCTCAGCATCTTCGCCGAGCACCTGGCGGCCGGCCCGGTCGAGGTGGCGCACTTCCACGAGGTCGTCGACGTCGAGCTGGCGCAGCTGCGCGCGGCGGGCTCCCCCGACCTCCAGGAGTCGACGCGCACCGCCCGCGACTACTGCAACGACTGGGTGGCCCGGCAGTGGGTCAACCGCGCGCTCGTCGACGGCGTGGAGCAGTACACGCTGACGGCCGCCGCGCTCGACGTCCTGGCGTTCGCGGACCGCCTGGTCGACCGCCGCTCGACCGTCTCGGAGTCGCGGCTGCAGCAGATCCTCGACGCGGTCGCGCGGCTCTCCGACGACGCCGACCCGGACCCGCAGCGGCGGGTCGACCGGATCGACGAGCAGATCGCGGCGCTGCAGGCCCAGCGGGAGGCGCTGCTGGCGGGCGACGTGCCGCCGACCCCGCCGGCGCGCCTGCACGAGCAGCTGCACGGCGTCATGGACCTGGCGCGGCACCTGCCGGCCGACTTCAAGCGCGTCGCGGACAGCGTGTACACGATGCACCGGCGCTTCGTCGGCGAGGCCGAGGACGAGCCGGCGGGGCGCGGACGCGCGCTGCAGGCGTTCTTCGCCGACCACGACCTGCTCGAGGCCAGCGCCGAGGGGCGCGCGTTCCGCGGCCTCATGCGCCTGTGGGGCAGCCACCGCGCGCAGGCGGCGCTGCGCCGCGACATCGACGCCCTCCTCTCCCAGGAGTTCGCCGCAGAGCTCACCCCGGAGCAGCGGCGCGCGCTGCGCACCCTCCCCCGCACGCTCGTGGACGCGGCCGAGGACGTGCAGGACACCTACCGCCGTCTCACGCAGTCGCTCGAGCGCTTCGTGCAGCACCGCTCCGAGGGCGACCGGGACCTGCGGGCGCGGCTGGCGCGTGCGCAGGCGGCGGCGCACGCGCTGTTCGGGCAGGGCGCGCGGCGGGTGCAGGTCGAGCTGCAGCTGGGTGCCGGACTGCCGGAGATCCAGTCGATCGCGCAGGTGCAGCTCGCCGACCCGGGCCTGCGCGAGCGCCCGCCGGTGCTCGACGAGGTGGTCTGGGACGACGGCGGCCTCACGCCCGCGCAGATCCGCGAGCTGGGCGGCCCCGACCTGGACGAGATCCGCCGCGCCGTCACCACCGCCACGGCCACCGCCGGGTCGGGGCGCCCGACGCTCGGCGAGGTCTGGGCCGCCCTCCCGCCCGAGCAGCGTCGGCCACGCAACGTGGTCGGCCTGCTGCACGTCGCCGTCGCGGCCGGCGCCACCTTCCTCGACGACACCGGCGACCGCCTCGAGGCCGTGCGCACCGACGGCTCGCGCGTGGTGTGCACCGTGCCGTGGGCCGTCCTGCCCGCGCCGGCCGCCGACCTCGTCGCAGAGCCCGGACCCGCCGCGGAGCCCGAGACCGAGGAGTCACTCGCATGAGCACCACGGACGACGACGCACGCACCACGCGCGCCGCCGCACGCCCCGAGCCGCTCTTCGACGGCGACGCCGGGTCGCTGCCGGCGGAGGTCCGCGGCACCCTCGTGCGCGTCCTCAGCTCGCGCTTCGTCGACGGCGTGCGCCACCCGTCGCTGTGGAACCGGGTGCTGCGCCACGAGGACGTGCTGCGCTCGCGCCTGCACGACCTCTACCTCGAGCTGGTCGTCGACCGGCGGCGGCAGGTCGCGTTCACGCAGCAGCTCGAGCTCGAGGACGACGTGCCGGTGCTGCTGCGCCGCGACAAGCCCCTCACCCTCGCGGCGACCGTCCTGCTGCTGCACCTGCGGCAGGAGTACGACCGCGGTGCCGTCGAGGGCCGGGACGTCGTGGTCGAGCACCGCGAGCTCCTCGACCACCTCGAGGCGTGGAAGGACGTCGACGACCAGAACCCCGCGCAGTTCCGGCGGCGCTGCGAGAACGCCATCGAGAACGTCAAGGAGAAGGGCGTGCTCGCCCCCGTGAGCGACGGGCGCTACCGGATCTCGGGGATCGTGCACTCGATGCTGACGGCGGAGAAGGTCGACGCGATGACGGCGGCCCTGACGTCGCTCGCGGACGACGGCGCGACCGACGCCGGCACCGGCGCACGGGACGACGGCGAGCAGCACGGCGGCGAGCAGCACCGCGAGCGGGCCGACGACGAGCAGGACGGCGGACGATGACGGCGCAGGCGGTCGTGCAGACCATGGACGGCTTCGACCCGGCGATCGCGCAGTTCCGGCTGACGCGCATCCAGCTCGTCAACTGGGGGCCGTTCCACGGGTACCACGTCGTCGACGTGCACCGCGACGGCACCCTCGTCACCGGCCCGTCCGGCGCCGGCAAGTCCACGCTGCTCGACGCCATGATCTGCGTGCTCATGGACCGCTCCGTGACCTTCAACGCGGCGGCCCACGACGAGGCCGTCGGCAGCCGGGAGCGCACGTTCTACTCCTACGTCCGCGGCAAGACGGGCTCGCGGCGCGACGGCGGCCGCGGCGGCAGTCGGGCCATCTACCTGCGCGAGCGCGCGACGTGGAGCGCCGTGGCGCTGACGTGGGCGAACCTGGCCGGCCGCACGGTGACGGCGTGCCGCGCGATGCACATGACGGCCGACGCCACGTCCGACCCGGACATCACGCACGCGCTCATGCTGGCCGAGCAGGACCTGGACGTGCGCGACCTCGAGCCGGCCGTCGAGCACCGGCTGCGCCAGGACGCGATCCGCCGGGCGCTCCCGGCGGTGACGACGTTCGGCACGGAGTACGGGCGCTACGTGGCGCGCCTGTCCGCGCTCGTGGGCATCCGGGGGCAGGACGGCGACAGCGCGAAGGCGATCCGGCTGCTGCACAAGGCGCAGTCGAGCAAGGGCGTGCACAACATCGACGACACGTTCAAGCGGTTCGTCCTCGACGACTCCAAGGTCGCCGCCCGCCGGGACGCCGCCGTCGAGCAGTTCGTCAGCCTGCGCAACGGCTACGAGCAGATGACGCGCGCACGCGACCAGATCGCCCTGCTCACCCCGCTGCCGGGGCTGTGGGAGACGTACCGGTCGGCGGGCGGCTCGCGCGACAAGCTCCGCTCGCTGCTCGGCGACGCCGACGGGGCGAGCGCGGTCGAGGCGTACGTCCTCGGGGTGCACAAGGACCTGCTCGCCGAGCGCGCGGAGCACGAGCGCGCCGAGCATGTCCGGCAGGGCGAGCTGCACGCCGCCGCGGCCGCGGAGCACCAGGAGGCCGCCGACGACGTGCGCCGGCTCGAGCAGCAGCGCTGGGCGCAGGGCGGCGGCGACCTCGACCGCGTCGACGCCGAGCTGCGCGACCTCGCGGCGACGCACGAGCGCGTCGCACGCCGGTACGCCGACCTCGAGCGGTGGTGCGGGCTCGTCGACGCCCCCGTCCCCGGCAGCGCGCGCGGCCTGGCCGCGCTGCAGCGTCGCCGTCCGGCGGACGACGGCGCCGACGCCGGCGGGGACGCGACGGCGTCGCGTGACGCGCTGTGGCAGCGCAGCGCCGCCGTCAGCGCGCTCGACGCCGAGCTCGCCGAGCTGCGCGCCCAGCTCGGCTCGCTCGAGCAGCGGCGCTCCAACATCCCGGACGTCGACCTGCGCGTGCGCCGGCTCGTCGCCGAGGGCACGGGCCTGCCGGAGTCCGACCTGCCGTTCGTCGGCGAGCTGCTCGACGTCGCCCCCGAGGAGGAGACCTGGCGCACGGCCGCCGAGCGGCTCCTCGGCGGCTTCGGCGTGCGGATGCTCGTCGACGCCGCCTCCGCGTCCCGGGTGGCGGCCTTCGTCGACGGGCACGACCTGCGCACGCGCGTGCGCTGGACGCCCGTCGACACCACCGTGCAGGTGCCCGCCGCCGCGCCGGAGGCCGGCACGATGGCGAGCAAGGTCGTCGTCGCAGACGGCCCGTTCGCGCCCTGGCTGCGCGCGCAGCTCGCGCGCCGGTACGCGCACCGCTGCGTGGAGGACGTCGCACAGCTCGGCGTCCTGCGGGAGGCCGTGACCGTGCAGGGCCAGGTCAAGCACCGCGACGGCCTGCACGAGAAGGACGACCGGCCCGACGTGCGCCGCCACCGCGTCATCGGGTTCGACAACGCGCACGCGCGCCGCGACGTCGCCGACGCGATCGCCGCTCTCGAGGAGCGGCGTCCGGCGCTCGTCCGCGCGCGCGACGACGCCGACGCGGCCCGGGAGCACCGCCGGGCGGTCGCCCGCGCGTGGCAGCAGCTCGCGGCGCTGCGGTGGGACGAGGTCGACGTCGAGAGCGCCGAGGCCGCCCTCGACGACGCCCGCCGCCGCCGTGAGGACGTCGTGACCGGCGGGGACCTCGCCGCCCTCGACGCCCGCATCACGGCGCGCACGGAGGAGCGTGATGCCGCCAACCACCGCGCCCGCACCGCCCGCGAGGCCGCGGCCGCCGCCGAGAAGGCGTGGGCACGCCGCCTCGACGACGAGGACCGCGTCGGCGCGCGGCTCGACGCGCTGCCCGAGCCGACCGACGAGCAGCGCGCCGTGCTGGCCGAGGTGGCGCGCGAGTGCGACCCGGAACCGACGCTCGAGACGGTGGGACGGCTGCGCAAGGCCGTCGATCAGGCGGTCGGCCAGCGGCTCACCACCGCCGAGTCGGCGGGCGAGCAGGCGCGGTCGGCGATCGCCACGACGCTCGCCGACTTCCTGCGCACGTGGCCCGACGAGACGGGCACCTTCACGCGCGACCTGCACGACGTGCCGGCGTACCTGGCCCGCCTGGAGGACCTGCGCCGCGACGACCTCCCCGCGGCGCTGGACCAGTGGCGCCGGCTCATGCACAGCATCAACACCATGGGCCTGACGGCCCTCCTGCAGCAGCTGCGGGACGAGCGGCTCGTCATCGACGACCGCATCGACCCGATCAACGACGTCCTGCGGACCGTGCCGTTCGGCCACGACGGGTACCTGCAGATCGCCACGACGGACGTCGAGCCGCCCGCCTCCCGCCGGTTCCAGGCGGAGATCGACGCGATCCTCGAGGACCGCGCCGGCGGCGACCTCGACGACGCGGAGCTGGAGGCGCGGTTCGCGCGCATCGCCCGGCTCATGGACCGGCTCGACAGCACCGACCCCGTCGACCGCGAGTGGCAGCGCGACGTGCTGGACGTCAAGCGCCACGTGCGCATCTCCGCGGAGGAGCACCGGCACGGCGAGGCGCAGGCCCGCGTGTACGAGGGCGTGGGCGCGACGTCCGGCGGCGAGGGCCAGGAGCTCATCGCCGCGACGCTCGGCGCGGCGCTGCGCTACCAGCTCGGCGGGATCGAGCAGGTGCCTGTCTTCGGGTCGGTGATGGTCGACGAGGGCTTCGTGAAGTCGGACCCGGACGTGACGCGCCGCGCCATCCGCGCGCTGCAGTCGTTCGGGTTCCAGCTGGTCATCGCGGCGCCCATCGACAAGTACCAGTCGATGGAGCGGGAGTTCGGGTCGGCGTACCTCGTCGAGCACGACCCCGCCGCGGGGCGCGCGCACGCACGAGGACTGCCCATCGCGTTCGGCCCGACGCACCGCGAGCCCGCGGCCACCTGAGCGCGACGCGGCCTCGCGCACGACGACCTGAGCGCACGGGATGGCGGGCCGCCCGTGCGGCAGGACCCGTCCGTCACGCCGCGAGCGAGCCCGCCCACGTGAGCAGCAGCGCGCAGACGTCGTCACGGTCCCCGCCGCCCCCGCCCGTGACGACGTCGACGAGCCGGTCGAGCGACGCGCCGTCCGCCGTGAGCCCGCGCGCCCGTGCCGCGAGGTCCTCGAGCCCGTCAGGGAGCGACCGGTCGCGCCGCTCGACGAGGCCGTCGGTGAAGAGTAGCAGCCGGTCGCCCGGTGCGAGCGTCACGGAGCCCTCCGGCAGCGGGCCGCCGTCGCCGACGCCCAGCGGCAGCGCGCGACCGCCCCAGAGGTACGCCCCGCGGCCGACCGCGGGCAGGTGCAGCGGCGGCAGGTGGCCGGCCACCGCGTACCGCGCGACACCCGTCGCGAGGTCGAGCTCGGCGTACGCCACCGTCGCCGAGAGGCCGACCGCCGTGCGCGCCGCGAACCGGTCCAGCCGGCCGACGACGCCCGCCGGGCTCTCCCCCGGTTCGGCGGCGGTACGCACGGCGCTGCGCAGCTGCGCCATCGCGGTGGCCGCCTCGAGCCCCCGCCCCACGACGTCCCCCACCACGACGCCCAGCGTGCCGCCGTCGGACGTCAGGACGTCGTACCAGTCACCGCCGACCTCGAACGCGTCGACGCCCGGGCGGTACACCGTCGCGACCGCCGCGCGCGGGTCCCGCACGTCGGGCGTGGTGAGCAACGCCTGCTGCAGGACGTGCGCCGCGGTGGTCCGCTGGTCGAACAGCAGGGCACGGTCGAGCGCCGCCCCGGCCTGCCGCCCGGTCGCGGCGAGCACCTCCGGGTCCCACGGCTCGTCACCCGCCTGCGCCCGCGGCCGCAGCACCCAGGCGCCGTGCCGGCGCGTGCGCCCCTGCAGGGGCACGGTCACCGTCCCGTCGTCGGCCACGTGCACCGGTCGCCGGAGCAGGTCGTCCGGGGGCGGCGCCGCGTCGGGGTCGTCCGCGCCGTCACCGGCGCCCCGCCCCGCGGGGTCGCCGGCGCCGCGGCCGACAGCCGCCTGCCCACGGAACCGCACGAGCCGCCCCCGCTCGTCGGCGGTCCACACGACGACGTCGGCCGCGCCGAGGCGTTCGGCGCCCGTGGCGAGCAGGACCTCCGCCACGCCGTCCACCCCGTACGCCGACGACAGCTCCGCGGTGACCGCCTGCAGCAGCCGGACGTGCTGCGCCGCCGTCTCCGCCGCGCGGCGCGCCGCGACGAGCTCGCGCTCGTACCGAGCCCGCTCGCGGGCGGGCGACAGGGCGACGTCGACCTCCGGCGGGGCGTCGGCGGCCACCTCCCGGACCCTCGCGGCCATCAGCACCGGCGTCCGCCCGTCCGGTCCGACGAGCTCGAGTGCCACCTCCTCGACACGTCGCTGCATCGCCAGCAGCGGCGCGACGTGGGTCTCCCAGTAGATGCGCCCGCCGACGGACAGCAGCTCGGACAGACGTCGACGTCCGACCACCTCGTCGGCCGACAGGCCCACCCAGGCGAGCAGCGTGGCGTTCGCGTCGAGGACGGTGCCGTCGACGCCGAGCCGCAGCAGCGCCACCGGCGCGCACGACCACGCCGTCGTCCGCGGCTCGGTGCCGGTGCTCACCGCTCGAGGTACTCCCGCATCGCGGTGACGAGCAGGTCGGGGGCGCTGAGGTTCGGGCAGTGACCGACGGTGTCGAGCACCGTGAGCTCGCTGCCGGCGAGGTGCTCGTGCACCCATCGTCCGACCTCGGGCGGGGCGATCGCGTCCACGCGCGACTGCACCACGAGCGCCGGCGTCCGCACCCGCGCCAGGTCGTCACGGTTGTCCGAGAGGAACGTCGTCCGCGCGAAGTGCCGCCCGATGGCCGGGTCGGTGCGGCAGAACGAGTTCGCGAGCTCGACGCCGAGCTCGGGACGGTCCGGACGGCCGACGATGACCGGGGCGACGAACTCGGCCCACCCGAGGTAGTTGTCGTCCATCGTGGTGAGGAGCTCGTCGATCTCGGCGGCGGAGAACCCCCCGCGGTACCCGTCGTCGTCGACGTACCGCGGGCTCGGGCACACCAGCACGAGCCGCGCGAACAGCTCCGGGCGCTCGGCGGCGGCCAGCGCACCGATCATCGCGCTCACGGAGTGCCCGACGAACGTCACGGGACCGGCGCCGACGGATTCCACGAGTGCCACGACGTCCGCGGCGTAGCCCTCGAGCCGCCCGTAGCGCTGCGGGTCGTACGCACCGAGGTCGGACCCGCCGGCACCCACGTGGTCGAACACGACCACCCGGTGCGTGTCCTCGAAGGCCGGGACGACGTACCGCCACATGCTCTGGTCGCAGCCGAAGCCGTGCGCAAGCACGAGCGTCGGTCCGGCGGGGTTCCCTGAGACGTGGACGTCGTGTCGCTCCAGCACATGCATCTCTCGACCCTAGGGCCATCCGACCGGTGCGCAGAACCCACGACCGAGGGACCCGATGCCGACGACGGCCCGCGCGGGCCGGCGGCGGGGCCGTGGCGGCGTACCGGAACCGGCGGCACCGGCCGCGAGGAACGGCGACGTCGCAGCGATGGCGCGCACCACACGAATCGCGCGTGAACGCACGAAGGCCCACCCGTTGTCGGGTGGGCCTTCGTGGAATGGTTGTCCGGCGGCGTCCTACTCTCCCACACCCTGGCGAGTGCA
>NZ_JBHUZW010000113.1:0-12923 GCF_042667215.1 Cellulomonas sp. NPDC057328
GTCCTGACCGGTGCGGCCGCGCGGCCGCCCCCCACCCACCCCCGCGGGGCGGGACCGGCCCGACCCCCGCCCCCCCGGCCCCGCCCCGCCCCCCCGCGCGGGGCCGGGGGGGCGCGGGCTACCTCACTAGGTGCCTGCCGCGGGCCCCGCCGGCGCCCCGGGGGGCCACGTCGCGGGCGGGTGGGTCCGCGCGACCCCGACGAGTCCTGAGCGCGCTGCTGGTCCACCCCTCCGGAGGAGCGCGCGGTGCGCGCGACGAGGAGCCGCTGGGTGCGTCCGCACCCGCCGCGGGAGCAGGAGGTGGTGCGGGTGCGTGCATCGACCCACGACGTGGTCCGGGAGCAGCTGCTCGCGGCCGGTGCCGGCCGATGACGTCGGTGGCGGCCGTCGAGGCGCGGCTGCGGGGGATGGCCGACCCCCGGCAGGTGGACGCCATCGCGAGGCGCGTACCTCGCGACCAGGTGATCGGCGTGCGGATGAAGCACACGTTCGACCTCGCACGCGAGCACCGCGGGCTCCCGGTCGACGTCGTCCGCGAGCTCCTCGCCTCGCACTGGTACGAGCTGCGGATGGTCGCGGTCAGCGTCCTCGACGCCCAGGCGCGACGCGCGCGTCCGACCACGCCCGAGCGGGCGGTGCTGTTCGAGACCTACCTCGACGGGCACGAGCACATCGACACGTGGGACCTCGTGGACCGCGCGGCGCCCCGCGTCGTCGGGGAGTTCCTCCTCGACCGGCCGCGCGACCCGCTGCACCGTCTCGCGCGGTCGGTGAACCGGTGGGAACGGCGCACGGCGCTCGTCGCGAGCTACTGGACCATCCGGCACGGCGGGCCCGACGACCCCGTGGCGATCCTGCGCACGCTGGTCGATGACCCCGAGGCGGTCGTGCAGAGCGCGCTGGGCACCGCGGTCAGGGAGCTGCGCCGGGCGCACCCGGACGCCGCCGCACGGTTCGAGTCCGTTCACGCCTTGTCTCCCGCGGCCCGGCGCGCGGCCGCTGTCGGCAGGAGCTGACTCCCGCCCGGCGCCCTCGCCCCCCACCGCACGCTCGCCCGCGGGCGGCGAGCGGGTCCCCGGGTCGTCGTGCGTGCCGGGGCGGGCCGGTCAGCCCCGCGCCGTGCCGTCCGCCCGCAGGCCGCGGAGCAGGTCGCGGAGGGCGTCCCAGGCGTCGCGCGTCGCAGCCTCCCGGTCGGCGGACGCGGCGATCCACAGCGCTGCCTCGTTCATGGCGCCGGACAGCAGCGCGGAGGTGGCGACGACCGGGACGTCGCGCAGCCGGCCGGCGCGCGCGAGCTCGGCCAGCACCTCGTCGAGCAGGCGGCCCGAGCTCGCCGCGTCGACGTCGCGCCACGCCGCCCACCCGAGGACGGCGGGCCCGTCGACGAGCATGACCCGCCGGGCGTCGTCCGCGACGCTGGCCTCGAGGAAGGCGCGGCACCCGCGCTCGAGGCTCTCCCACGGGTCGGCGGCGTCCTGCGCGGCCTCGTCGACCGCTGCGGCGACGCCGGCCTGCACCTCGGCGTGCACGGCGGCGAACAGGCCCCGCCTGCTGCCGTAGTGGTGGTAGACGGCCCCGCGTGTCACCCCGGCCTCGGTGGCGACCTCGTCGAGCGGGACCGCCGCGTAGCCGCGCTCGGTGAACAGCCGGCGGGCGGCCGCGCGCACCGCGGTGGCCGTCGCCTCGCTCTGCTCCTTGGTGGCTCTCGGCATCGGGGCACCTCCTCTTGACGAGGATACATACAGTCTGTTCGTATCTATACGTACACACCGTACGTAAAGGAGACGACGATGCACCTGCAGAGCAGCTACCCCGTCCTCATGACGCGCGACGTCGCGGTCGCCGCACGCTTCTGGACCGACACGTTCGGGTTCGAGCCGACGTTCTCGTCCGACTGGTACGTCAGCCTGCGTCGCGGCACGTGGGAGCTCGCCGTCCTCGACGCCGACCACCGCACCGTCCCGGCCGCGCACCGCGGACGCACCGCTGCCGGCGTGCTCGTGAACCTCGAGGTCGACGACGTCGACGCCGAGCACGAGCGCGTCCGCGACCTCGTGCGCGTCGTCCTGCCGCTGCGCTCCGAGGCGTTCGGGCAGCGGCACTTCATCGCGGAGGGGCCCGACGGCGTCCTGGTCGACGTCATCACGCCGATCCCGCCGACCGGCGAGTACGCGGACTCCTTCTCCTGACCGGCCCCGTCGGCGCGGCACGGTCGCCGGCACCCGTCGCGGCCATCCGGCCGGACGTGGTCCCGTGCCGCCGTGTCAGACCAGGTCGCGCGACGACAGCACCCGGTCGACGGCGAGCCGCAGCACCACGCGCTCGACGCCCGCGGTCGGCGGGCGGTAGCGCTCGGCGTACCGCCGCAGCGCCTCCTCGACCTCGGCCGCGTCGTCGACGACGGTCATCGCGCCCTCGAGCGTGAGCCAGCGCCGGCCGTCGACCTGGCAGAGGGCGGCGCGGGCGGGGCCGTCGGTGCCGCGGCGGCGGGCGTTGCGCGCCTTGACGGTGCCCGGCCGCGTCGTCGTCCGCGCGACGCCCGCGGCCGGGTCCCACGTGAACGCGACGGGCACCACGTGCGGCGTGCCGTCCGTGCGCAGGGTCGTCAGCGTCGCGAGGTGGCGCTCGGTGACGAAGGCCAGCTGGTGGTCGCTCAGTCGCAGCACCGGCCGAGCGTACGACCGAGCCCCCGGGCGGTCGCGGCCGGACCGCCGCTCAGGCGTTGCGCCCGGTCTGGTGCGGGACGGACGCCGTGACCACCGTGCCGTCGGGACGCCGCGTCCCCAGCCGTGCGGCCGGGTCCGGGACACCCTCGATGCGCGGTCCCTGGTCGGCGAGCGGCACGACCACCGGCTCGCCGCCGACCTCGACGGCCGCGCCCCGCACGCGGACGGTCAGCGCCGGCCCGTCCTCGACGACCAGCTCGAGCGCGTCGGCGCGCAGCCGCACCCGCAGGTGGCTGCCGCGGACGGCGAGGCGGTAGGTGAGGGCGTCCCACGACGTGGGCAGGCGCGGGTCGAACGAGAGCACGCCGTCGTGGTGGCGCATGCCGCCGAACCCGCCGACGAGCGCGGACCACACGCCGCCGGCGGACGCGACGTGGACGCCGTCCGACGCGTTGGCGTGCAGGTCGGCGAGGTCGACGTAGAGCGCGCGGTGGAAGTAGTGGAGCGCCAGGTCCTGGTAGCCGACCTCGGCGGCGATGATCGACTGCACCACCGCGGACAGCGTCGAGTCGCCGGTGGTGATCGTGTCGTAGTACTCGAAGTCCGCCCGCTTCTCCTCGGGCGTGAAGTCGGCGCCCTGCAGGTACAGGGCGAGCACGACGTCGGCCTGCTTGAGCACCTGGAAGCGGTAGATCACGAGCGGGTGGTAGTGCAGGAACAGCGGCCGCCGGTCCTCCGGCGTGCCGGCCAGGTCCCACACCTCGCGCTCGTGGAACTGCGAGTCCTGCGGGTGGATGCCCAGGTGCGGGTCGTAGGGGACGGCGAGGGCGTCCGCGACGCGCTCCCACTCCGCGGCCTCCCCCGTGCTCAGGCCCAGCCGCGCGCACTGCCGGCCGAACCACTCCGGTCGCCGCGCCGCGACGTCCCGGACCGCCTGGGCCGCCCGCCGCAGGTTCGAGCGCGCCATCACGTTCGTGAACAGGTTGTCGTTGACGACGGTCGTGTACTCGTCCGGCCCGGTCACGCCGTGGATGTGGAACGACTGCTCGCCGTCCCCGCGCCAGAACCCGAGATCCGCCCACAGCCGCGCGGTCTCGACGAGGATCTCCAGCCCCTCGCGGTCGCTGAACTCCTCGTCGCCGGTCACGTCGACGTACGTGCCGACCGCGTGGGCCACGTCGGCGTCGATGTGGTACTGCGCGGTGCCGGCGGCGTAGTACGCCGACGCCTCCTCGCCGTTGATCGTCCGCCACGGGAACAGCGCCCCGTCCTGCGTCATCTCGCGCGCGCGGCGACGGGCGGCGGGGAGCATGGTGTGCCGGAACCGGAGCGCGTTCCGGGCCACCTGCGGGGTCGTGTACGTGAAGAACGGCAGGACGTAGATCTCGGTGTCCCAGAAGTAGTGCCCCTCGTACCCGGACCCGGTCACGCCCTTCGCGGGGATGCCGTTGCCCTCCGCGCGGGCGGCCGCCTGCGCGAGCTGGAACAGGTTCCAGCGGACCGCCTGCTGCGCCTGCGGGTCGCCGTCCACCTGGACGTCCGAGCGGCTCCAGTACGCGTCGAACCACGCGCGCTGGTCGGCGAGCAGCGTGTCGACACCGTCGGCACGCGCCCGGTCGAGGGTCCGCCGGCAGCGGTCGGCCAGCTCGCGCGCCGGGACGCTGCGGGACGTGTGGTACGCCACGTACTTCGTGACCGTGAGCGGCCGGCCCGGCTGCGCCCGCACGCTCACGACGAGCTTCGCGTCGTCCGGCCCCACCTCGACGTGCTGCTCGTGCTCGCCCGCCGTGCTGATCTCGTGGTCCGCCGCGACCGCGAGCGTCATGCGGGAGCGGACGCACCGGTAGCCCAGGACGATCCGGCCGTCCTCGTCCCGGGCGAGCCGCGGCTCGAGCACCCGCTCGTCGAACGGCCGGCTGCGGCGGGGGTCGTCCCGTACGGGCGCTGTGCCGGTCGCGCGCGCCGAGTACTCGTCGGCGCCGTCCTCGCGGTTGATGACGTGCGACGAGACGACGACGGGGGCCGGCGCGTCGAGCACGGTCACCTCGAGCGTCATCACCGCCAGGTGGCGGGCCGTCGCCGACACCATGCGCCGGGACCGGACCCGCACGCGGTTGCCGGACGGCGTGCGCCACACGAGCTCGGTGGCCAGCACCCCGCCGGCGAGGTCGAGGGCCCGCTCGTACGTGACCAGGTCGGCGACGTCGAGCACGAGCGGCTCGTCGTCGACGTACAGCCGCAGCACCGTGGCGTCGGGCGCGTTCACGATGGTCTGCCCGACCTCGGCGAAGCCGAACGCCTCCTCGGGGTGACGGATCGGCCACGTCTCGTGGAAGCCGTTGACGTACGTGCCGTGCGCGTGGCTCGGGCGCCCCTCCGCCGTGGTGCCGCGCATCCCGAGGTACCCGTTCCCGACCGCGAAGAGCGTCTCCGTCGTCCCGAGGTCGTGCGTCGTGAAGGACGTCTCGACGAGCCGCCACGGCTCCACCGGGAACCGGACGCGGTCCATCGGCGGCGGTGCGCCGTGCAGGTCGGCCGGCGACGGCGTCACCGTCCCACCAGGTCGGTGAGGTCCGCGACGACGACGTCCGCGCCCGCGGCACGCAGGGCCTCGACCCCGGCGCCGCGGTCCACGCCGACGACGGCGCCGAACCCGCCGGCCGCACCGGCGGCGACGCCCGACACGGCGTCCTCGAGGACGACCGCACGGTCGACCGGGGCGCCGAGCAGCCGCGCCGCGTGCTGGAACGTCGCCGGGGACGGCTTGCCCGGCAGCCCCTCGCGGAGCGCGACCACCCCGTCGACGACCACGCGGAAGCGCGGCGTCAGGTGCGCCGCGTCGAGCACGGCCCGGGCGTTGCGCGAGCTGGACACGACCGCGCACGGGACGCCGCGTGCGGCCAGCCGGTCCAGCAGCACGACGGCGTCCGGGTAGGGCGGGACGCCGTCGCCCAGCAGCCGCAGGAAGTGGTGGTTCTTGGCGTCGCCGACCGACCGCACGGTGTCGGTGCCGGGCTCGGTGACGATGCCGGGCTCGGTACCGGTGACGGGCTCGGTGCCGGTGCCCGCGACGGGCGCCTCGGCGGGGCCGCCCTCCGGCAGCACGACGCCGCGCGAGGCGAGGACCGCGCGGACGGCGTCGTAGCGCGGACGGCCGTCGACGTAGCGGAAGTAGTCGTCGTCGCCGTACGGGGGCGTGATGCCCCGCGCGCGGAACAACGCCGTGAACGCCGCCTCCCACGCCTGCATGTGCACCCGCGCCGTGGGGGTCAGCACCCCGTCCATGTCGAACAGTGCGACGTCGTACCGCTGCCAGTCCATGCACGCTCCCGTCGACGGTCGCGCCCACCGTAGCCGCGGGCCCGACGGGCGGCACGGCGGACGCGGACCGCGTGGGCTCTAGCCCCGCGGGCGAGCCGGGCGGGGGAGACCGGCACCGCGTCCCGCGGCGGGCGCGGGCGGGCGCAGCCCGAGCGACCGCAGCTCGAGCGCCGCGAGCGCGTGCACCACCTCCGGCTCACCGCGACGCCACGCGTCGGCGGGGTCGGGGCCGACGCGGGCGAGTCGCGTCACGGGCTGCGTGGCCAGGGCCCGCAGGGCGAACAGGTCGAGGTCCACGGCCGAGTCCAGCAGCCGCGCTGCCGCGCCGGCACGCCGCGCGAACGACAGGCGCGCGCGCAGCCAGGCGACGACCACGACCCCGACGGGCCCGAGGGCGACCGCGACGGCCACGGCGAGCGCCAGGCGCGCGGCACCGTCCTGCACCTCGACGCCCGCCGCCGCGATGGACCCGGCGGCGCCGCCCGCGGCGTCGAAGGGCGCGCGCACGTCGTCCCCCACCACGGGGATGCGCGACACCGTCTCCCCGGCGGAGCCGAGGCTGTCCCGCAGGGACGTGCCGGCGTCCTCCAGGGTCCGCCCGGGGGCGCCGAGCCGCGCCACCAGGTCGTGCAGCCACCGCGCGACCCACAGCCACCCGGCCACCCACGCCAGCACGACCAGGTCGCCGACGACCTGCCGCGCGCGCCGGCGCCCGTCCTGCGCGTAGAACCTCATGCCGCACATGGTGGTGCCTGCGGCCGTCGCGCGCCCGCGTCCGGGCAGGCGCCCTCGACCCATGGCGCCGAGGGTCGCTGCGGCGGCACACTCGTCGTGGAGCGACGACGCCGACCGGCTGGGGGGCCGCCATGGACGAGCTGTCGGAGGGCACCGTGCCGGAGGGCGGCGTGCCGGAGGGGGCCGTGCCGGGCGACGCCGCCGAGGGCGCCGTGTCGGTGGTGCTGCGGCGCGCCCCGTCCGGGCAGGTCCTGGCGGTCGGGACGCTGCTCGACACGGAGACGGCGTACGTCACGGGTGTCGTGGAGGGGCTGGACGACCCCGCCGGCTTCGAGGTCGTCGTGGTCCCCGCGGACGCCCGGGAGGTCGACCGCGTCGCGCCGGGCCGGGTCCACCTCGTGCGCGCGGGAGCGCGCGTCGGAGCGCCCGGGTTCACCGTCGTGCGGCTGGCGCGGCCCAGCCGGATCGCGCCGCGGCGACCGCGCCGTCGTGACCCCGTCGACCTCGTCCTCGCGCTGGAGGAGCGCACGGGCGAGCCGGCCCCCGGGCGGACCCGTCCCGAGCCGCCGGACGGCCCGGTGCGCGCCGGGGGCCCGCGGCGCCGCTCCGACGACCCCGTCGCGGACCTGCTGCTGCCCGCGCCCGCACCGGACGTCACGGACGACCTGCTCGCCGGGCTGCCGGTCGAGGACGCGCAGCCGGGGGTGCCCGTCACGACGTCCGACGACGTCGACCTCGTCGCGGGCTTCGTCCCCCTCCTGTGCGGCTGGTTCAAGTGGCCCTGCGAGTACGTGCCGGCGTCGGGGGCGGAGCTGGCGGAGGCGGTGGCCGAGCGCCGGCGGCCCCGGGGGCCGTGACCCGCCGCCGCGCCGCGGGCGCCGGCCCCGACGGGCGGCGTGCGCGGGCGTGGCCGCGGGCCGAGCGGCCGGCGGTCGGGGTCGCCGCCGGGGTGGCGGTCTGGGTGCTCGACCTCGCGCTCTTCAGCGACCTCGCCGTCCCCGAGCGCGCCGTCGCGACCGTGCCGCTCGTGGGCGGGGCGCTGCCCGTGCTCGGGCTGCTGCTGCTGCGCCGCCGGCACCCCGTCGCGGTCGCGCTGCTCGTGAGCGCCTGCGTCGTGCCGGCGCTGCTCCTGCTGGCCTGGCCACCGGTGCTCACCGTCGCGCTCGCGGTCAGCACGGCCGCGGCCCGGGCGTCGCTGCGTGCGTCGGTGCTGTGCCTGGTCGCGGCGCTGACGGCGCACGGGTTCGCCCTGGTCGAGGAGGTGCGGCGCAACCCGCAGCTGGACGCGGCGGGCGCGCTGGCGGGCGTGGGCGCGGTGTACGTCGTGCTCGAGGCGGGCGCCTGGGGCGCCGGCCGCTGGAGCGCCGCGAACCGCCGACGCGCCGCACGGCTGGAGCGGGCGCGGGAGCAGGCGCTCGCCGACGAGCGGGCCCGCATCGCGCGCGAGCTGCACGACATCGTCGCGCACGCCGTCACGGTGATGCTCCTGCACGCGGCGGTCGGTCGGCGGGCCGTGGAGCAGCGGTCGCCGGCGGAGGCGGGGGAGGCCTTCGGGGTGATCGAGGAGGTCGGCGGCCGTGCCGTGAACGAGCTGCGGCGCATGCTGGGCCTCCTGCGCACCGACGCGGCGGACGTCGCGGCGGAGCCGTTGCCGACCGTGGACGGCATCGCCCGCCTGGTCGAGGACGTCCGGCGCGCGGGCGTCGACGTCGACCTACGCACGACCGGGGAGGCACGCCCGCTCGACCCGAGCGTCGGCCTCGCCGCCTTCCGGGCGGTGCAGGAGGCCCTGACGAACACGGTGCGGCACGCCGGTGCGGGCGCGCGCGCCGCCGTCGACGTGACCTGGTCGGCGGGGTCGCTCGCCGTGCGCGTGGTGGACGACGGCGGCGGGCGCGCCGACCCGCGGCTCGCCGCCCTCTCCACCGGCACGGGGCTGGTCGGCCTCGCCGAGCGCGTCACGGTCGCGGGCGGGCGGCTCCGGCACGGCGCCCGCGCCGAGGGCGGGTGGTACCTCGAGGCGGTGCTGCCCGTGACGGGCGCGACGCCACCGGCACCGCCGGCGCACGCCGCGGCGCCGGCACCCGGGAGGGACCGCACGTGGTGATCCGCGTCGTCCTCGCCGACGACCAGCCGCTGATGCTCCAGGGGCTGGACCTGCTGCTGCGGTCCGAGCCCGACGTGGACGTCGTCGGGCTCGCCGCCGACGGCGACGAGGCGTTGCGGCTCGCCCACCGGCACGTGCCGGACGTGGTCGTCCTCGACGTGCGCATGCCGCGGCTCGACGGGGTGGCGGCCACGCGCCGGGTCGTCGACGAGCTCGGCGGCCCGCCGGCGGCGGCGCACGCCGTCGGCGTCCTCGTGCTGACCGCGTACCACGACGACGACACGGTGTACGCGGCGCTGCGCGCGGGGGCGCAGGGCTTCGTCGTCAAGGACGCGGCCCCGGCGGAGCTGGTCGCCGCGATCCGCGCGGTCGCCGCCGGTGACGGCTGGCTGCACCCCGCGGTCGCGCGCCGGCTGCTCGCGGAGTTCGCCCGGCGCTCGCCGCCCGGCGCGCCCCCGCCCGCCGACCTGGCGGCCCTCACACCGCGCGAGCGGGAGGTGCTCGTCGCCGTGGCGCACGGCCTGTCCAACGCCGACGTGGCCGCGCACCTCGTCGTCACGGAGGCCACCGTCAAGACGCACCTGGGCCGGGTCCTGATGAAGCTGGGCCTGCGGGACCGGGCGCAGGCGGTCGCCGTCGCCTACCGGGCGGGCCTCGTCACCGCGACGTCGCCCCTGCCGCCCCGGTCGTGAGTCCGCGGGCCGGGTCCGCCGCACGGGGGGACCCGGCCCGCGGTCGAGCGGGTGCCGGCCTGCTCAGTCACGGATCCAGGTGAAGACGACGCGCGACCCACCCGGCAGCGACTCCAGGTCGCCGATCTCGAGCACCTTCCGGCCGGTGTTGAGGACGCCGGCCTTCCACAGCTCGAGCGACTGGCCGTTGCGCACCTGGTGCGCCCACAGGCCGTTGTTCGCGTGGAACCGACCGGCCGACGGGTTGACGTGCAGGTCCCACCGGTTCCCCTCGCCGTCGGGCATGGCCAGGGTCTTCCACCACAGGCGGGTGTCCGTGGCGGTGAGCCGGAACCGGACCTCGTCCGCGGGCACGTCGGGCTGGTTCCGCCGCACCTCGTAGACGAGGACGTCGTTCCTGTCGGCGGTGGTGAACATCCCCGACCCGCGGGCGACCCAGTCCGTCGGCAGCCCGACGGTCAGGCCCGAGGCGACCCGGACGTGGGACGCGACGGCCGGGGCGGCCGTGGCGGGCTGCGCGCCGACGGCCAGCGCCGCGGGCAGGAGCGCCGTCACGAGGACGGCGGAGAGGATGACGCGCGGAGCGCGTCGCTCGATCGGTCGCATGGTGGGCACCTGGCTTCCTCCTCGGTGGGACCGCCTCGTCGCGCTCCCGGTGCCACCACGGTGCCGCGACGCGCTGCCCGGGTCGTCCGACGCCCGCCCGATCCTGCGGGTCCTCCTCCCGGTGCAGACGCGTACGCCACCGGTGGTACAGGCCCGTGGCCGTCACCGGTGGACGCCCCGCCCGTTCGCTGCGAACCTCGACAGCGAGGCGTCCGACGGCGCTCCCCGCGTCCGCCACCGCCCGGTGCCGAGGGGGGAGACGCACATGCCGTTGTCGAGGGAGCCCGGCTCGATCTGGCGGCAGATGCCGGTTGAGCGCATCGAGGACGTCGAGGACCAGGGCGGCGCCGGCAGGCTGACGAAGAGCCTGGGGCTGTGGCAGCTCACCGCGATCGGCGTCGGCGGCATCATCGGCGTCGGGATCTTCTCGCTGGCGGGGCTCGTGGCGCACGGGGACGCCGACAACCCGGGCGTCGGCCCGGCGGTGCTGGTCTCGTTCCTGATCGCGGGGCTCGCGTCGGCGGCGGCCGCGCTGTCCTACGCCGAGTTCGCGGGGATGGTCCCGCGCGCCGGCTCGGCGTACACGTACGGGTACGTGGCGCTCGGCGAGGTCGTCGGGTGGTTCATCGGCTGGGACCTGCTGCTGGAGTACATCGCCATCGTGGCGGTCGTCGCCATCGGGATATCCGGCTACCTCGAGGCGTTCCTCGCCGGGTTCGGGGTGCACCTGCCGGACGCGGTCACCGCCAGCGCCGAGGACGGCGGCGTGGTGAACGTGCCGGCCGTGCTCGTGTGCCTGCTGGTCACGTTCATCCTCAGCCGCGGCACGCGCACGTTCGGGCGCTTCGAGCTCGTCGCCGTCGCGATCAAGATCCTGCTCATCCTGTTCATCGTCGGGCTCGGCGTCTTCTACGTGGACACCGGCAACTACAGCCCGTTCATGCCGAACGGGTTCGGCCCGGTGCTCACGGGCGCCGCGACGGTGTTCTTCGCCGTGTTCGGCTACGACGCGATGTCGACGGCGGCGGAGGAGGCGGAGGACGGCCGGCGGCACATGCCGAAGGCGATCATCCTGTCCCTCGTCATCGCGATGCTGCTGTACGTCGCGGCGACGCTCGTGCTCACCGGCCTGCAGGACTACGAGGACATCGACCCGACGGCGGGCTTCGCGTCGGCGTTCCAGAACGTCGGCCTGCCGGTGGTCGCGAGCATCATCTCGGTGTTCGCCGTGCTGTCCATCCTCACGGTGATGCTGACGTTCCTGCTGGGCGTGACGCGCGTGTGGTTCTCGATGAGCCGCGACGGGCTCCTGCCGACGTGGTTCGCCGGCGTCGACCGGCACGGCACCCCGCAGCGCGTCACCTGGATCGCCGGGGTCGCGGCGGCGCTGCTCGCGGGCGTCTTCCCGATCCGGGCGGTCGCCGACCTGACGAACATCGGCATCCTGTCGGCCTTCGTCGTCGTCTGCATCGCGGTCATCCTGTTCCGCCGCACGCGCCCCGACGCGCCGCGCTCGTTCCGGCTGCCGTTCATGCCGGTCGTGCCCGCGCTGGGCGTCGTGGCGTCGCTCTTCCTCATCCTCCAGCTGCACTGGGAGACGTGGCTCCGGTTCGGCGTGTGGCTCGTGATCGGGCTCGTCGTCTACTTCGCCTACGGGCGGGGGCACTCGCTGCTCAACCCGGACAGCCCGCACCACGCGGGGCGTCGCTAGCCTGGCGCGGTGACCCTGCGGATCCGCCCCTACCAGGACGACGACGCCGGGCCGACCCTCGACGTGTTCCTCGCCGCGGTCCGCGTCACCGCCGCGGCCGACTACACGCCCGAGCAGGTCGCGGCGTGGGCGCCCGACGACATCGACCCCGCGGCGTGGGCCGCCCGGCGGGCCGCGCTGCGCACCGTCGTCGCGGAGGTCGACGGCCGTGCCGTCGGGTTCACCGACGTCGACGCCGACGGCTACGTCGACATGATGTTCGTCGACCCGTCGGTGGGGCGCTCGGGCGTCGGCTCCGCGCTGCTCGCGTGGGCGCGCGCCGAGGCGCTGCGCCTCGGCGCGACCGCGCTCACCACGCACGCGAGCGTCACCGCCCGGCCGTTCTTCGAGGCCCACGGGTTCGTCGTCGAGCGGGAGCAGCACCCGGTGCGGCACGGGGTCGCGCTGACGAACTACGCGATGCGGCGCGCCCTGCCCTGACCGCCGGCCCTGACCGCCGGCCCGGACCGCCGGGCTCAGTCCGGGGGCGTCATCCGGCCCTCCGGGTCGAGCCGGCGCAGCATCGCGGCCGTGATCCGGGTGAGGTGCTCGACGTCCTCGGGCGTGAGCGCGTCGACCGTGAGCGCGCGGGCGGTGCGCACGTGCCCCGGCGCGGCCGCGACGACCGCCGCCCAGCCCGCGTCCGTCAGGTGCGCGTCCGTCGCGCGCCGGTCCTGCGGCGAGCCGGCCCGCTCGACGAGCCCGCGCTGCTCGAGCCGCTTCACGACGTGCGACAGCCGCGGGAGCGTCGCGTTGGTGCGCCGCGCGAGGGCCGTCATGCGCAGCGCGCGCCCGGGCGCCTCCGACAGCATCGCGAGCACCTGGTACTCGAAGTGCGTCAGGCCGGCGTCGCGCTGCAGCTGCTGGTCGAGCCGCCCGGGCAGGAGCTCCGCGACCGCGACGAGCCCCAGCCAGGCACGCCGCTCGCCGGGGGAGAGCCAGGGGGTGTCGTCGGCCACGACCGAACGGTAGCGACGTGCGTGCCGCGGGGCGCGCGGCCGGCGCCGGCCACGGTCAGGCCGGCGGCGGGCCGCCCGCCCGCGGTC
>NZ_JBHUZW010000114.1:0-12920 GCF_042667215.1 Cellulomonas sp. NPDC057328
TGGGCGGACCACGGGCCGGACGCGCGTCCGACCCGCGACGACGGAGACGTAGTGTGTCGGGGCCCCTGGCGTCAGCCGGGGCCCCGTCCGCGTGAAGGAGAAGTCCCGCGATGAGCCGTCCGCTGCGCTCTCGTACCTCGACCCACGGCCGCAACATGGCCGGTGCGCGCGCGCTGTGGCGCGCGACGGGCATGACCAGCGAGGACTTCGGCAAGCCGATCGTCGCGATCGCCAACTCGTACACGCAGTTCGTGCCGGGGCACGTGCACCTCAAGGACATGGGCGACCTCGTCGCGTCGGCCGTGCGCGAGGCCGGCGGCGTGGCCAAGGAGTTCAACACCATCGCCGTCGACGACGGCATCGCGATGGGCCACGGCGGGATGCTCTACTCGCTGCCCAGCCGCGACCTCATCGCCGACTCGGTCGAGTACATGGTCAACGCGCACTGCGCGGACGCCCTCGTGTGCATCTCCAACTGCGACAAGATCACGCCGGGCATGCTCAACGCGGCGCTGCGGCTGAACATCCCGGTGATCTTCGTGTCGGGCGGGCCGATGGAGGCCGGCAAGGCGGTCGTCGCGAACGGGGTCGCGCGCACGCCGCTCAACCTCATCAACGCGATCAACTACTCGGCCGACGACGCGGTGGACGACGCCGCGCTGGCGCAGGTCGAGGAGAACGCCTGCCCCACCTGCGGCTCGTGCTCCGGCATGTTCACGGCCAACTCGATGAACTGCCTGACCGAGGCGCTCGGCCTGTCGCTGCCCGGCAACGGGTCGACGCTCGCCACGCACAGCGCCCGCCGCGAGCTCTTCCTCGAGGCCGGGCGGACGATCGTCGACCTCGCCCGCCGGTACTACGAGGACGAGGACGACACCGCGGCGCCCCGCGGCATCGCGACGCGGGCCGCCTTCGCGAACGCGATGGCGCTCGACGTGGCGATGGGCGGCTCGACCAACACGGTGCTGCACGTGCTCGCCGCGGCGCAGGAGGCCGAGGTCGACTTCACGCTCGCCGACATCGACGCGATCAGCCGGCGCGTGCCGTGCCTGTCGAAGGTCGCGCCGAACCACCCGGACTTCCACATGGAGGACGTGCACCGCGCCGGCGGCATCCCCGCGCTGCTCGGCGAGCTGGACCGCGGCGGCCTGCTCGACCACGACGTCACGTCCGTGCACACGCCGACGCTGCGCGCGTGGCTCGACGACTGGGACGTGCGCGGCGGCAGGGCGACCGAACGTGCGCAGCAGCTCTTCCACGCCGCCCCCGGCGGCGTCCGCACCACGCAGGCGTTCTCGACGTCCAACGTGTGGGAGTCCCTCGACACCGACGCGGCGGACGGCTGCATCCGCGACGTCGCGCACGCGTACACCGTCGAGGGCGGGCTCGCGGTGCTGCGCGGCAACCTCGCCGAGGACGGCGCGATCATCAAGACCGCCGGCATCGACCCCGACGTCTTCCACTTCGTCGGCACCGCGCTGGTCTGCGAGTCGCAGGACGAGGCCGTCGACAAGATCCTCCGCAAGGAGGTGAAGCCGGGCCACGTCGTCGTCGTGCGGTACGAGGGCCCCTCCGGCGGCCCGGGCATGCAGGAGATGCTCTACCCGACGTCGTTCATCAAGGGGCGCGGGCTGGGCAAGGTGTGCGCGCTCATCACCGACGGCCGGTTCTCCGGCGGGTCGAGCGGCATCTCCGTCGGCCACGTCAGCCCCGAGGCGGCCGCCGGCGGCACCATCGGCCTCATCGAGGACGGCGACGAGATCGAGATCGACGTCGAGACCCGCCTCATCCGCGTCAACGTGCCGGACGAGGTCCTCGCCGAGCGCCGCGCCAAGATGGAGGCCTCGGAGACCCCGTGGCAGCCGGTCGACCGCGACCGGTACGTGTCCCCGGCGCTCCAGGCGTACGCCGCCATGGCGACGTCCGCCGACCGGGGCGCCGTGCGTGACGTGAGCCGCATCCGCCGCGCCTGACCCGGTGGGCGGCGCACGCCGTCCGCCCGGCGGTCGGGCCGCTCACCCGGCGAGCGCCGCCCGGGCGTCGATGAGCCGGTCGAGGGCCTCGTGGTCGCGCTGCAGATCCGCGTAGGCGCCGCTCGCGTAGGTGACGCGGAAGAGCTCCTGCGTGTACCGGGCGAGGCCCAGACGGAAGCGGTCGTCCCCGGCCCGGACGCGCGCCGCGGCGTCAGGGTGCGCCGCGAGGGCCATGTCGATGAGCACGACGAGGCGCGCGGGGTCCGGGACGTCCTTCAGCTGCTGCACGGCCGCGGTGGCAGCGGGTCCGAACGCCCAGTACTGACTCCACGGCGAGGACGCGGAGACGAGCGCGGCGGGCGCGGGCGGCCCTGGCCACAGCTGGAGCACGTACGTCTCCGCCGGCGGCTCGTCCCACCGCCCGTCGGCGAACTGGTCGCTGCCCGCCTGCCCGTCGAGCACGGCGTACCGGACGCGGAGGTCGGCGCCGGCCGGCACCGGCACCGCGAGAGGGCTCGCACCCGCCCAGCCGGTGACCGTGACGACGTCCCCGGTACGCACCGAGAACTCGGTGACGGCGTCCCACCGGAGGGCGGTCGATGGCGGGGCGTCGTGGACCTCGACCCGCACCGGCACGTCGCCGTGCTGACGGGCGACGCTGAGGATGGCGTACGGGGTGACGTCGCCCAGGTACTCGCGGTCCAGCACGAGGACGAGGCCCACGGCGTCCTCGACGCCGACCGCACCGCCCTCACCGACGTGCAGCTCCACCTGGGAGTAGTCCGCGGTCACAGCACCCTCGACGCTCAGCACGGCTCCCACGCTAGGGACGCAGCGGCGTGCGCGGTCCCGCCGTCCGGGGGAGTCCCCGGCGCGGGTCCACCGCCCCCGACCGTCGGGCGGCGGACCGCGGGCCGGCGCGCCACACTGTCCTCGGGCGGTGCGGACGCCGCCGGACGGAGGGCGCGATGCGCGAGGTCGTCGCCACGACGCCGCCGCCCCCGCGGTGGCTGGGCGCGCTCGCCGCCGTGCAGCTCGTGAACCTCGTGTACTGGACGGTCCGGCTGGTGGGTGGCGAACGGGACGCCGCGGTCGTGATGGTGGTCGGCTTCGCGGTCGCGCTCGCCGCGGCCACCGCGGGGCTCGTCGTGTCGCGTCGCGCCACGCTCGTGCTCACCCCGGACCACCTGCTCCTCGAGCGGCGCCGGCACCCCCTGACGATCGCCCGGGGGGACGTCCGCGGGGTGCGGGGCGACGTCCCCGGGCGCCCGTCCTGGTCCGAGGTCGTGCTCATCGACGTGGGCGACCACGAGGTGCGGCTGCCGGTGCTGGACGCGCGGCCGGCGACGCTGGTGCCACGCCTGCAGCGCTGGGCGGACGTCAACGAGGGCGCCGCGCGCGAACCGGGTGCCGCGGAGGCCCCGCCTGCCTAGTCTCGGCACATGACGGACGTGCAGCAGACCACTCCCGGCGTCGACATCAAGCCCCGCTCCCGGCAGGTGACCGACGGGCTGGAGGCGACGGCCGCGCGCGGCATGCTCCGCGCCGTCGGCATGGGGGACGAGGACTTCGCGAAGCCGCAGGTGGGCGTCGCGAGCTCCTGGAACGAGATCACTCCCTGCAACCTCTCGCTCGACCGGCTCGCGAAGGCCGTCAAGGACGGCGTGCACGCGGGCGGCGGGTACCCGCTCGAGTTCGGCACCATCTCGGTGTCGGACGGCATCTCCATGGGCCACGAGGGCATGCACTACTCGCTCGTGAGCCGTGACGTCATCGCCGACTCGGTGGAGACCGTGATGATGGCGGAGCGGCTCGACGGCTCGGTCCTGCTCGCCGGGTGCGACAAGTCGCTGCCGGGCATGCTCATGGCGGCGGCGCGCCTCGACCTGTCGAGCGTCTTCCTGTACGCCGGCTCGATCATGCCGGGCTGGGTGAAGCTCTCGGACGGCACCGAGAAGGACGTGACGATCATCGACGCGTTCGAGGCCGTCGGCGCGTGCGCGCGCGGGCTCATGAGCCGCGAGGACGTCGACCGCATCGAGCGGGCGATCTGCCCCGGTGAGGGCGCGTGCGGCGGCATGTACACGGCGAACACGATGGCGTCGGTGGCCGAGGCGATGGGCATGTCGCTGCCGGGCTCGGCCGCCCCGCCGAGCGCGGACCGGCGCCGCGACCAGTTCGCGCGCCGGTCGGGGGAGGCCGTCGTGGAGCTGCTGCGCCGCGGCATCACCGCGCGGCAGATCATGACGAAGGAGGCGTTCGAGAACGCGATCGCCGTCGTCATGGCGTTCGGCGGCTCCACCAACGCCGTCCTGCACCTGCTGGCGATCGCGCACGAGGCCGAGGTGGACCTCACGCTCGAGGACTTCTCCCGCGTGGCCGAGCGCGTGCCGCACCTCGGCGACCTCAAGCCGTTCGGCCGGTACGTCATGAACGACGTCGACCGCATCGGCGGCGTCCCGGTCGTCATGAAGGCCCTGCTCGACGCAGGCCTCCTGCACGGCGACTGCCTGACGGTCACGGGTCGCACGGTCGCGGAGAACCTCGCCGACATCGCCCCGCCCGACCCCGACGGCAGGATCCTGCGCGCGCTCGACGACCCGATCCACCGCACCGGGGGCATCACGATCCTGGGCGGGTCGCTCGCGCCGGAGGGTGCCGTGGTGAAGTCGGCCGGCTTCGACTCCGACGTCTTCGAGGGCACGGCGCGCGTGTTCGAGCGCGAGCGCGCGGCGCTCGACGCGCTCGAGGACGGCACGATCCGGGCCGGCGACGTCGTCGTCATCCGGTACGAGGGTCCGAAGGGCGGCCCCGGGATGCGGGAGATGCTCGCGATCACGGGTGCGATCAAGGGGGCGGGGCTCGGCAAGGACGTCCTGCTCGTCACCGACGGCCGGTTCTCCGGCGGGACGACGGGCCTGTGCGTCGGGCACATCGCTCCGGAGGCCGTCGACGCCGGGCCGATCGCGTTCGTCCGCGACGGCGACCGCATCCGGCTCGACGTCGCGCACGCGACCCTCGACCTGCTCGTCGACGAGGCGGAGCTCGCGACCCGGCGCGCGGGCTGGCGCCCGCTCGCGCCCCGGTACACGCGCGGCGTCCTCGGCAAGTACCAGAAGCTCGTGCAGTCGGCGTCGAAGGGCGCCGTGCTCGGCTGAGCCGGTGGGCTGAGCCGGCGCGTCCGGCCGCCGGGCGCGCCGGCCGCGCGGCGGCCCGTCGCAGTAGCGTGCGACCGTCGGCCGAGGGAGGACGCATGGGCACGGTCCACGAGAGCATCACGCCGCGGCTGCGCGCGTTCGTCGAGGCGCAGCACCTGTTCTTCGTCGCGACGGCACCGGACGGGCCCGGCGGGCACGTCAACGTCTCGCCCCGCGGCGTGGGCGGCACGTTCGTCGTGCTCGACGAGCGCACGGTCGCGTGGGCGGACCTGACCGCGAGCGGCTCCGAGACCATCGCGCACCTGCGCCAGAACGGGCGCATCACGCTCATGTTCTGCGCGTTCGAGGGCCCGCCGAACATCGTCCGCCTGCACGGGCACGGCCGGTTCGTGACGATCTACGACGAGGGGTTCGACGCGCTCGCGGCCCTGTTCCCCGAGACCCGCGGGGTGCGTGCCGTCATCGTGGTCGACGTCGAGCGCGTCTCGGACTCGTGCGGCTACGGCGTGCCGCTGATGACGTACGCGGGCGAGCGCGACCTGCTGCCGCAGTTCATGGACCGCAAGGGCCCCGACGGGCAGGCGGAGTACCGCCGCCGCAAGAACCGCACGAGCATCGACGGCCTGCCGGCGTTCGACATGGACCCCGTCCCGGACGACGCGGCGGAGGGGCCGGTCGTCCCGACCTGACGGGCGCGGGTGCGCCGACGCGCGCGCGGTGCGAGGGTCGGGGGACCGGTACCCGCCCCCCGAGGAGCCCGTCGTGACCTTCACGCGCGAGGACGCACCGTGGTGGACCACCGCGGTCGTCTACCAGATCTACCCCCGCTCGTTCCAGGACTCCGACGGCGACGGCGTCGGCGACCTGCGCGGCGTGCTGCGGCGCGTCGACCACCTCGCGGAGCTGGGCGTCGACGTCGTCTGGTTCTCGCCGCTGTACCGCAGCCCGCAGGACGACAACGGCTACGACATCAGCGACTACCGCGACGTCGACCCGCTGTTCGGCACGCTCGAGGACCTCGACGAGGTGGTGGCCGCGCTGCACGCGCGCGGGATCAAGGTCGTCATGGACCTCGTCGTCAACCACACGAGCGACGAGCACCCGTGGTTCGTCGAGTCGCGCGCGTCCGTCGACAGCCCGAAGCGCGACTGGTACTGGTGGCGGCCGCCGCGCCCCGGCATGGCCGCCGGCGACCCGGGCGCCGAGCCGACCAACTGGGAGTCGTTCTTCTCGGGGCCCGCGTGGGAGCTCGACGAGGCGACCGGCGACTACTACCTGCACCTGTTCAGCCGCAAGCAGCCGGACCTCAACTGGGAGAACCCCGACGTCCGGCACGCGGTCTACGACATGATGCGCTGGTGGCTCGACCGCGGGGTCGACGGCTTCCGCATGGACGTCATCAACCTCATCTCGAAGGTCGTCGGCCCCGACGGCGCGCTGCACGACGGGCCGGTCACGCACGGCGTGCTCGGGGACGCCGGGCCGGGGACCAACAACGGCCCGCGCCTGCACGAGTTCCTGCAGGAGATGCACCGCGAGGTGTTCGCGGGCCGGCGGGAGTCGCTGCTGCTCGTCGGCGAGACCCCGGGCGCGACGGTCGACGACGCCGTCCTCTTCACCGACCCGCGGCGCGCGGAGCTCGACATGGTCTTCACGTTCGAGCACGTCGGCCTCGACCACGGTCCCGGTGGCAAGTTCGACCCGGTGCCGCTCGACCTGCGCGACCTCAAGGCGACCATGGGCCGCTGGCAGGCGGGCCTGCAGGACGTCGGCTGGAACTCGCTGTACTGGGACAACCACGACCAGCCGCGCGTGGTGTCCCGGTTCGGCGACGACGGCGAGTACCGCCGGGAGTCCGCGACGATGCTGGCGACGGTGCTGCACCTGCACCGCGGCACGCCGTACGTCTACCAGGGCGAGGAGCTGGGCATGACGAACGCCCACTTCACGTCCCTCGGGCAGTACCGCGACATCGAGTCGCTCCGGTACGCCGAGGACGCCCGCACCCGCGGTCACGCGAGCGAGGACCAGGTCCTCGCGGGGCTCGCGGCCATGGGCCGCGACAACGCGCGCACGCCCGTGCAGTGGGACGCGTCCCCGCACGCGGGCTTCACGACGGGCGAGCCGTGGATCGCCGTGCACCCGAACCACCGGACGGTCAACGCGGAGGCCGAGCGCGCCGACCCGGCGTCGGTGTTCCACCACTACCGGCGGCTGATCGAGCTGCGGCACGCCGAGCCGGCGGTCGCGCTCGGCGACTTCCGCATGCTGCTGCCGCACGACCCGCACGTGTACGCGTTCACGCGCACGCTCGACGACGTCCAGCTCCTCGTGCTCGGGAACTTCACGGGGGAGGAGCGCACCGTCGAGCTCGACGACGCGTGGGACGAGGAGGCCGAGCGCGTGCTCGGCAACTACCCCGACCCGGCGGCGCTCGCCGTGGGCGTCGTCACGCTCCGGCCGTGGGAGGCGCTGGTGCTGCGCCGCACGCTGCCGGCGTCCTGACGCACGTCGGCGCGGCTCACCCCTCGTCGAGCAGGTCGACGACCAGGCGGTGGCCCTCCGGCCAGAAGAACGCGCGGACCGGCACGCGGGCCGCGGCGTCGACGTACCCGACCGCGACGTCGTCGAGCGCGACGGGGGCGAGGACGGACAGCACCGAGCCCGAGTCGACCCGCTCGTCGCGCGTGACGTCGATGCCGGACACCGGCACGGACCCGATGGCGACGCGGAGCACGGCGTCGCCCTCGGTCGGCAGGACGAGGCCTCGCTCCTCGTCCAGCGCCTGGTCGGCCCACCACACCTCGTAGGAGGCGGCGCCGGGGCCGTTGAGGACGTACTCGACGCGGGTGAAGCCGTCGTGCGGCGTGACCACGACGTCGTCGACGCTCACCCACTCGGTGGAGGTCGTCTGCGAGATCTCGAGCGCGTCCTGGAACGGCGGCACGCCGACGGGCTCCTCGCCGGGGGCGGGCGCCGGGGCGGGCACCGCGGTCGCGCTCGCGGACGCGTCGCCCGCGCGGGGCTGCGACGAGCCGGACAGCGACGGCGGCGGCGTGGGGGACTCGTACGGGGCCGCGGCGCTGGAGCTGCTGCACGCGGCCAGCGCGAGGACGGCGGACGCGGCGGCGCCCGCGGCGAGGGTGCGCCGGCTGCCGCGGGCGGGTCCGGCCACGGTGTCGCGGGCAGGGCGGGCGAGGGCGGGTCGGCGGGTCATGGGACGACCGTAGCGCAGATGGGAGCGATTCCACGAGAGCGCTCCCACGTTCCACCCGGTCGGGCGAACCGGACAGCCGCGTCGGTGGGCGGTCCGGTCAGTCGTCGTCCTGCACGTCGACGACCACGCGCACCGGGTCCTCGAGCAGCAGGACGCGGACGGGCCTGGGGCCGTCGTCGACGCCGACGAACGACTGCGTCATCCCCTCGAACGTGAGGGGGCGGGTCACGTGCTCGACGCCCCCGCCGTCCGGCCGCAGGTCCTGCGCGAACTCCTCGTGCCCGGTGTCGTGCGGGTACCCGGTGCCGGTGAGCCACACCTGCAGCACGGCGTCGCCGTCGACCGGCACGACCGCGCCGGACGGGTCCTCGACGGCCTGGTCGACCCAGCCGACGCGCCACCCGGGCAGCCCCTCGCCGGCCAGCTCGTAGACGACCCGGTCGTAGCCCTCGTGCTCGCCCGTGCGCACGGCGACGACCGTCAGCCGGCCGCCCGCCGGCTCCGCCGTGAGCTCGGTGCCGGGCGCCGTGAACCCGCCGAGGGACGCCGTCGGCTCGGGCGCGGCCGTCGCGGGGGCCGACGACTCCGTGCTCGTCGGCGTGGGGGTGGCCGCGGCCGTGGGGGTCGCGGTGCGGCTGGTGGTGGGCGTGGCCGTGGGCGTCCCGGGGCCGTCGCCGCAGGCCGCCGTGGCCAGCAGGGCGAGCCCGAGCCCCGCGGTCGTGACGGTCCTGCGGGTCGCCCTGCGTGCGGTCGTGCGCACCTCGCCACCTCCGACGTCGCGTCCTCGCGTCCGATGCCCACCGTACGGCGGCCGGCGGCGCCGGTCCGGACGTGCGCGGGCGCGTCGGCGGTCGGGCCGCGTCAGCGCGCGAGGCGCTCCACGACCGTGCCGAACAGCGCGGGGGAGCGGCGGGCCACCGGCAGCAGCGCCGGCCGCAGCGGCGAGGTGGCCCACGCGACGAGCGCGGACGTCAGCAGCCGGTAGTCGCGCGTCGCGGCCCGCCACGCGCGCTCGTACGCCGCCGGGTCGTCGAGCGTCGCGACGGCCGCCCGCGCCTGCGCGAAGCCGACCCGCAGCCCCTCGCCGGTCAGCGCGTCGACGTACCCGGACGCGTCGCCGACGAGCCGCACCGGCCCGGCGGCGCGGCGGGTGCTGCGCTGGCGCAGCGGACCGGCGCCCCGCACGGCCCCCGCGGGCTCCGCCCCGCGCAGGTGCGCCGCGAGCTCCGGCAGCGCCGCGAGCGTCGCGTCGAGGTCCGCGCCGCGGGGGCCCAGCACGGCGACGCCCACCAGGTCCGGCGCGACCGGCGTCACGTACGCCTCCGCGTCGGGCGACCAGTGCACCTCGACGAGGTCGGTCCACGGCGCGACGCGGTAATGCCGCCGCAGCCCGTACCGGCGCCGGTCCGCCCCGCCGGGCCGGGCCGCCGCCGGCGCCTCCAGGCCCAGCCGCCGCCGCACGCCCGAGTGCAGCCCGTCGCACGCCAGCAGGTACCGTGCCGACAGGCCGTCGACGACGACGCCGTCGTCGGTGACGCGCACGTCCTGCGCCCGGCGCGGCACGGTGACGGCACCCAGGTCGGCCGCGCGCGCACGCAGCGCGTCGTGCAGCGCGGTGCGCCGGACGCCGCGACCGGCGGGCCCGCGGAAGCGGTGGTCGACGTGCCCGGCCGGGGACCGGTAGCTGATCCCCGCGAGCGGGTGCCCGGGCGGATCGAGCTCCCAGTGCTGCAGCAGCCGCAGCGCACCGGGCATGAGGCCCTCGCCGCACGCCTTGTCGACCGTCCCCGTGCGCGGCTCGAGGACGACGACCTCGAGCCCGCGGCGACGCGCCTCCACGGCGGCGGCCAGGCCGACGGGCCCGCCGCCGACGACGAGGACGTCGGTGTCCGGCACGGCGCCGCTACGCCGCCGCGGTCGCCGCCCGCAGCGCCCGCTCCTCGGCGGGGATGCGGAAGCGCAGCAGCAGCACGGCGTTGAGCACCGTGAACACGAGCGCGGTCACCCACGCGGTGTGCACGAGCGGCAGGGCGATGCCCTCCACGACGACCGCGACGTAGTTCGGGTGCGGGATCCAGCGGTACGGTCCGCGGTCGACGAGCGGCAGGCCGGGCACGACGATGACGCGCGTGTTCCAGCGCGGTCCGAGTGTCGCGATGCACCAGTACCGCAGCGCCTGGCTCGCGACCACGAGCGCGAGCGCCGGCCAGCCGAGCCACGGCAGGAACGGCCGGTCGGCGACCAGGACCTCGACGACGCAGGCCACGAGCAGCCCCGTGTGCAGCACCACCATGGCCGGGAAGTGCCCGCGGCCGCTCTCGACGCCGCCGCGGGCGAACGACCAGCGGGCGTTGCGGGTGGAGACGACGAGCTCGATGAGGCGCTCGACGGCGGTGAGGCCGACGACGACCAGGTAGAGGGGGAGCATGCGCTCAGCCTGCCGTGGACCAGCGAAGGAGCACCATCTCCACGCTCACGCCGGGCCCGAACGCGAGCAGCACCCCGGGCGACCCGCCGGGGGTGCCGGCGCGCAGCGTGCGGTCGAGCACGTCGAGCACCGACGCGGACGACAGGTTGCCGACGGTCGCGAGCGAGGCCCGGCTGGCCGCGAGCGCGTCGGCCGGCAGGGCGAGCGCCTGCTCGACGGCGTCGAGGATCTTCGGCCCGCCCGCGTGGACGACCCAGCGCGTGACGTCACCGGTCTTGAGGCCGTGCGCCTCGAGCAGGCCCTCGACGTCGCCGGCCAGCTCGCCGCGCACGACGTCGGGCAGGCCGGCGGACAGCACGATCCGGAAGCCCGAGGCGCCGATCCGCCACCCGAGGTCCGCGTCGGTGCCGGGGTACAGGCGGCTGCGGGTGGCGACGACCTCGGGGCCGGGGGCGGCCGCCGCGGCGGGGTGGTCGCGTCCGACGACCGCCGCGGCGCCGGCGCCGTCCCCGAACAGGCCGCTCGCGACGAGGTCCGCGGGGTCGGTGCCGCCGTGCTGCAGCGTCAGCGAGCACAGCTCGAGGCAGACGAGCAGCGCGACGTCGTGCGGGTGCCCCACGAGGTAGTCGTGCACCCGGGCGAGGCCGGCGGCGCCGCCGGCGCAGCCCCACCCGAACGAGGGGAGCCGCTTCACGTCGCGCCGGAGCCCGAGCCGGTCCACGAGCGCGGCGTCCACCGACGGTGCGCCGATGCCGGTCACGGACGTGAAGAGGATGAGGTCGACGTCCTCCGGGGCGATGCCCGCACGGTCGAGCGCGTCCCGCGCGGCCTGCGCCGCGAGGTCCGTGCCGACCGCCAGGTAGAGGTCGTTGGCCTGCCCGAAGTCGCGCACCTCCGCGTACCGCTCGGGCGCGAGGGCGAGGTGCCGCGTGCGGACGCCGCTGTTGCGGTGCAGGCGGCGCATCAGCTGGCCGGCCCGCCTGTCCGTGCCCGTGACCAGCGGCGCGATCACGTCGGAGATCGCGTCCTGGGCGTGCGGGGGCCCCGGGAGGGCGGGGGCGACTGCGACGACGCGCGACACCTCGGCATCGTGCCACGGGCGTCGCGGGACGGCGCGGCGGGCTACCGTCGCAGCGTGCCCGACCGCCCCGTGCCCGACCGACCCGTGGCCGACCGACCCGTGCCCGACCGACCCGTGCCCGACCGGCCCGCAGCCGACGGGACCGCGCCCGCCGGATCGGTGCCCGCCGCTGCCGCGCCCGCCGCGGCCCCGGGTGCGCCGCGGACGCCCGGCCGCGCCGTCGCCGCGCTCGCGGGCGCGTGCCACCCGGGGCCGACGGTCGTCGTCACGACGCTGTGCGCCGCGCTCGCCGGCGGGATCGGCGCGCCGCCCGCGACGGTGCTCCTCGTGCTGGCCGCGGTGCTCACGGGGCAGCTGTCGATCGGCTGGTCGAACGACTGGCTGGACGCGGCACGGGACGTCGCGGTGGGGCGCACCGACAAGCCGGTGGTGGCGGGGGCGGTGACGGCGCGCACGCTGCGCACGGCCGCCCTTCTGGCGCTGGGGGCGTCCGTCGTGCTGTCGTTCGCCGCCGGCGCCCTCGCGGGTGCGGCGCAGGTCGGCGCGGTGGCGATGGGCTGGGCGTACAACCTCCGGCTGAAGTCGACGGTCGCGTCCTGGCTGCCGTACGCGGTGGCGTTCGCGCTGCTCCCGGCGTTCGTGGTGCTGGCGCTGCCCGGTGACGCGCGCCCGGCCGGCTGGCTGCTCGCGGTCGGCGCGCTCCTCGGGGTCGGCGCGCACCTCGCCAACGTGCTGCCCGACCTCGAGGACGACGCCGCGACGGGCGTGCGCGGCCTGCCGCACCTGCTGGGCCGGCGGCTCACCGGTCTGCTCGCGCCCGCGGTGCTCGCCGTCGCCGCCGTGGTCGCCGTGCTCGGCCCGCCGGGACCGCCCGGGCCCGTGCCCGCGGCGGTCGGGGTCCTCGCCGTCGCGACCGGCGCGGCCGGCGGCGCGGTGGGGCTGCGGCGCGAGCGCAGCCGCCTGCCGTTCACGCTCGCCATGGTCGTCGCCGTGCTGTGCGTGGTCGCGCTGGTCGCGTCGGGCGGGCGGGGCGCGGCCGCCTGAGACGCGGGACGGCCGGCGG
>NZ_JBHUZW010000115.1:0-12823 GCF_042667215.1 Cellulomonas sp. NPDC057328
GGGCGTGGGCGCTGCGCGTCGGCCAGGGCGTCGGCGCTGGCCTGGCGGCGTCCGGCGCGGGTCATGCGGTCGCGGCGCGGCGCGGGGCGGCTCACGCGGACCTCCGGCGGCTCGACGCGCGCGCCCACGTCCACGCCTCCGCGGCGAGCAGCAGCGCCGCGAGGAGAGCGAACGGCCACACGACGTCGCGCGTGCCGAGCACGTCGGTGCGCCCGTCGGCGGCGATCGTCGCGGCGTCGACGTCGGCGACGAGCGCACCGGTCGGCGTCGGCCCGGTGCGGTGCACGTACGGCACGCCGAGCTGCTCGGCGACCGTGCGCAGCCCGTCCTCGTCGAGGCGGGACACCGCGTCGCCGCCCGCGGGGTCGGCGATGTACGGCGGGTCGGCGTCCACGGTGCCGTCGTAGGAGCGCATGCGCCCGCCCTCCGTCGTCCCGTACCCGAGCACCGCGCCGCCGTCGACGAGCGGCGCGACCTCGGCGAACGACGCCGCGTCCCCGGTGCCGGTCTGCTCGCCGTCGGACAGGTAGAAGACGAGCCGCACCATGCCGGGATCGCGCGCGGCGGCGTCCTCGAGCGAGCGCCGCAGCACCGCGAGCGGGCGGTCCCGCAGCGTGCCCGCCGAGGACGCCGTCACCTCCTGCGTCACGGTCTGCGCCCACGCGCGCAGGGCGTCGACGTCGTCCGTGAGGGGCAGCTGCGTGCCCGCGTCGCCGGCGAAGCCGATCACGGCGAACGACGCGCCGGACAGGTCGCCGGCGAGCGAGACGACGTCGTGCCGCACGCCGTCGAGGCGGCGCACGGACGGCTCGGGCGGCAGGCCGGGCCCGCGCACGGTCGGCCCGCCGGGCCCCCAGTCCTCGGCGGCCATCGAGCCCGTGCGGTCGACGACGAACCACGCCTGCACGCCCGTGCGCGCACCGCCGGGCTGCGTCGTCACGACCGCGGGCGTGAGGCCGACGACCGCCACGGCCAGCACGAGCAGCGCGCGCCGCCACCACGTCAGCGGGCCGGCACGCAGCGCGCCGTCGCGGACGAGGCGCGGACGGCCGCCGGCGCGCGCGAGGCGCAGCCCCACCGCCTGCCCGACGCACAGCACGAGCAGCGGCAGCGCCGTGGCCAGCACGACGCCCACCGGGACCACCGTCCGCCACGTCATGCGCGCACCCGCCAGGCCAGGACGACGGCCACCAGGCCGGCGACGTAGAGCAGGACGACCCACGGGTCGGCGTCGTCGACGACGAGCCGCTCGGGGTCGGCGTCCATCGCGACGAGGTCGGCTGCCTGCACCTGCGCGAGGATCGCGGGCACGGCACCCGTGTCGGAGGCCTCCGCGAACACGCCGCCCGTCGCCTCGACCGCCAGGCGCATGCGGGCGCGCAGGCCGTCGGCGTCGCGCCACTCCTCGCGGTCCGGGTAGAGGCCGTGCACGACGGCGCCGCGGCCGGTCGCGAGCGCCGTGGCGTCCTCGAGCGAGTACAGGGGCGTGCCCCACAGCTCGTTGTCGGTCGCGAGCACCACCGAGCGCGAGCGCTCGACGTCGAACTGGTCGAACAGCAGCGCGCACGTCGCGAGGCCGTCGCCGATGAGCGACGCCTGCCCCGTGAGGCCGTCGGTGCCCCGGAACAGGTCCTCGACGTCCGGCCCCGCGTCGCCCTCGAAGACGTCCCGCGCGACGCGCAGCTGCGCGCGCACGAGGTCGTAGTCGTCGGTCAGCGGGAAGACGGTGCGTGAGGTCGAGTTGAACAGCGACAGCGCGACGCGCTCGCCCTCGAACTCCTCGACGAGCCGCTCGAAGGTCGCGACGACGGCCGCGTCGTAGTCGAGCATCGAGCCGGACACGTCGAGGCACAGCACGATGTCGCGGTTCGCGAGCTCGCGCGCACGCTCCTCGACGACGACCGGCCGCGCGACCAGCACGGCGGCCGCGAGGGAGGCCGTGCCGACCGCGAGCACGAGCCCGACGCGCAGCGCGTGGTAGCGCACGCGCCACGACCGCAGGGCGCGCACGTGGCGCAGCCCGGCCGTGTTGGCCACCCAGGTGGTCGCCGCGCCGGCGCGGCGCCACAGCAGGCCGGCGGCGAGCGCCGCGACGGCGAGCGCCACGAGCACCGGCACGGCCCACGGGGTGGTGAGCGTCGTCGCCGTGCCGACCGCGCTCACCACTCCCGGACCACCTTCCGGGCCTCCTCGAGCGACGTGCGCACCGAGGCGCGGCTGCGCGCCGCGAAGGACGGGTTCGAGTACCGCTCGAGCAGGCGCGCGAGCCGGCGGACGCGGCGGTCCCCGCGCGCGAGCCCGGCCGTGAGCGACGCCGTGCGCACGCCCGTGCGCGCCGCGGCGAACTCCCGCACGACGAACGCGAGCTCGAGGTGCACGCCGCGCTCGTCGAGCTCACCCGCGCGGTGGCGTCCCTCGACGGCCGTCAGGCGGTCGAGCGCGACCTGCCGGGCCGCCGCGTACGGGTCGCGGCGCCCCTGGGCGGCCGAGGGCACGCGGGCGGGGGCGGGCGTCGCGGGCGCGGCCGCGGCCGGGCCGCGCGTCGAGCGCACCACCCACCAGAACCAGCCGACCACCGCGGCGACCAGCGCCACCCCGACGAGCGGCCACCACGCGTGGTACGCCATCGGCTCGACGAGCTCACCGGCGGGCACGTCGCGCCCTCCCCAGCAGTGCCGCGACCTCGTCGAGCACGTCGTGCGTCGACTCGACCGTCACGGCCTCGACGCCGACGCGCGCGAGCCGCGACCGCACGGCGGCGTGCCGCTCGGCGCGGGCCGTCGCGACGGCCTCCTGCACGCGCCGGCGCCCGCGCAGGAACGCCGGCAGCGTCCAGCCGGTGACGATGTCGCGCACGGCGCTCGCCCCGCCGGGCGCGGCGACCGGCCGCCCGCGCCGGCGCGCGTCCGAGGCACCGGCGAGGGTGCCCGGCGCGGCGCCGAGCCCCGCGCCGAACAGGTCCGCGTCCGCGACCTGCACGACCATCACCTCGTGCCGCGTGCGCACGCGGGCCAGCGCCCGCGCGTCGTCCTCGGTCGGCCGCGCCTCGTCCGTCACGACGACGACGAGCGAGCGGCGCGCGGTGCGCCGCAGCACGCGGTCGAGCAGCCGCGCGAGGTCGCCGTCGCCGGCCGCCGGGTCGAACGTGCGCTCGAGGCGGCGCAGCAGCACCTCGAGGTGCGTCGAGCCGGCGCGCGCGGGCAGCTCGACGACGCGGGCCGTGTCGCCCGCGACCAGGCCCACGCGGTCCCCGCGCCGGTGGGACAGGTGCGCGACCACGTCCGCGACGAGCTGCGCGACCGCGTCCTTGCGCTCGCCGCCCGCCGACGTCGCGCCCATGTGCCGGCCGGTGTCGACGACGAGCACCACGGACAGGTTGGACGTCGCGACGTACCGCTTGACCACGGGCTGCGCCGACCGTGCCGACGCGCGCCAGTCGATGTCGCCCACGTCGTCCCCGGGCGTGTAGAGGTGCAGGTCGTCGACCTCGTCGCCGTGGCCCTTCCACACCGCGCGGTGGCGTCCCTCGAGCAGCCCGGTGGCGCGGCGCACCGTGGGCAGGTCGAGGCGCGCGCGCACGAGCGCGAGGCGGGAGCGGTGGGGCATCGGTCGGGTCGCCGTCAGGCCGCCGTCAGGGCACCGGGACCGCGTCGAACACGGCGTCGACGATCGACTCCGGGGTCACGTCGTCGGCGAGCGCGTCGAACGTGCGCACCACGCGGTGGCGCAGCACGGCGTGCCGCAGCGCGCGCACGTCGTCGGGCGTGACGTGCCCGCGCCCGTCCCGCAGCGCGACGGCCTGCGCGACGCGCATGAGGGCGATCGACCCGCGCGGGCTCGCGCCCATGCGGACCAGGCGGTCGTGCCCGGGCACCGGCACGGGCCCGCGGCCGCGCGTGGTCGCGACGAGGTCGACGACGTACCGGCGCACCGACGCGTCGACGTACACCTCGTCGACGCGCGCCTGCAGCCAGCGGACCTCGTCGAGGGAGAGGCGCTCCGCGTCGAGCGGCCGCGTCATGCGGCCGTCGGAGATGCGGTCGAGGATCTCGACCTCCTCCGCGGGGTCCGGGTAGTCGAGGACCTCCTTCATGAGGAACCGGTCCATCTGCGCCTCGGGGAGGACGTGCGTGCCCTCCTCCTCGATGGGATTCTGCGTGGCCAGCACCATGAACGGCGTCGGGACCGGGTGCACCTCGCCCGCGATCGTCGTCTGCTTCTCCTGCATCGCCTCGAGCATCGCCGACTGCGTCTTCGCGCTGGACCGGTTGATCTCGTCGAGCAGCACGACGTTGGCGTGCACCGGGCCGAGCTGCGTCGTGAACGTCGACGTCCCGTAGTTGAAGACCTGCGTGCCGACGATGTCCGACGGCATGAGGTCCGGCGTGCACTGGATGCGGTGGAACGAGCCCGAGACCGCGTGCGCGAGCGTCTGCGCGGCCGTCGTCTTCGCCAGCCCCGGGACCGACTCGAGCAGGATGTGCCCGCCGCACATCAGCGCCGTGACGAGGGAGCGGCGCAGCCCCACCTGCCCGACGACGCGCTGGTCGAAGACCCGGTCGATGCGCTCCGTGAGCGCCACGGCGCGGTGGAGGTCGCGGGAGCTGAGCGTGTCGCGGGGAGGCACGGGCCGCGAGGTTACCCGGCGGCCGGCCACCAGAGGCGGACCGCGGCGACGACCGCCGTGTCGCGCGGGGCGTGGGCGCCGGGCACGAGGGCGAGCGTCCACGGGCCGCCGAGGCCGGCCAGGTGGGCCGTCAGCTCGTCCGGCGTGCCGAAGGGGTCGCGCTCGCCCGACACCGCGAGCACCGGCACGCGGACGTCCGGCAGGTGCGCTGTGCGCAGGCGGTCCGGCTGCCCGGGCGGGTGCAGCGGGTACGACAGGAGCAGCAGCCCGGCCGCGGGCAGCCCCTCCGCGACCGCGACGGACGCCATGCGCCCGCCGAACGAGCGCCCGCCCACGACCAGCCGGTCGGTGCCCACGCCGAGCTCCGCGGCGAACGCCTCCGCCTCGTCGCGCACGCGGGCCACCGCCGCGGCGCCGCGCGGCAGGTCGACGCGGCGGACGGCCACGTGCGGCGACAGCGCCGCGTCGAGCGCGACGAGCGTCGCGTGGTCGCGCGTCGCGCTCGCGCCGGGGGTCAGCAGCACGCCGGCGACGTCGGCGGGCACCGCACCGCGGTGGACGACCCGGACGTCGGGCGCGGCGGTCGGCATCCCCGCACCGTCTCACGACGCCGGTCCGGGCACGACGCCGCATCTGCCCGGCTCGTCCGGATGAGTGGAGCCCGCCGTGCGCCTGGCCGCGCGACGGCGCCGCTCGTTACGCTGCCCCGCGACCCCCGACGAGGAGGAGCCCATGACGCGGTACCGGGTGCACCCGGGACAGCTGCTGCGCACCGTCGACGCCCTGCGCGACGCCGCGGCCGGCATCGAGGCGGAGCTCGAACGGCTGGACGCCGAGGTGCGGCGGCTCGAGGGCCGCTGGTCGGGCGAGGCCCGCGAGGCATACTCCCGGGCGCAGGCGCAGTGGCGGAGCGACCTCGCGGCGCTGAACGCCGTGCTCGACGGCGCGGCCCGCCGGTCGGCGAGCGTGTCGGCGCGCTACACGCAGGCGCGCCGCACCGTGGCCGGCCGCTGGGGCGCCGCGTGAGCGCCGCGGGGGGCGCCGCGGAGCAGGCCGAGCCGATGCTGCAGCGCCTCGAGGCGCTCGCCGCCCGCGGCCGCGCGCTGCAGGACAGGGCGCGCGAGGTCGAGCAGAACATCCGCACGCTGCTGCCGGAGGCGCGCACCGACCTGGCCACGGCCACGGTCGACGAGGCCGGTGTCCTGACGAGCCTGACGTTCGCGCCCGCCGCGGCGGACGCGACGCCGCAGCAGGTCGAGGACGCCGTCAACCTGGCGATCGCGGCGGCCGCCGGTCCGCCCGCGCTGCTCTCCCCGGCACTGGCGGGGGCGGTCCTCGCCGCCGTGCGCGACGGCGGGCTCCCGACGCCGGTCGTGCACGAGGAGCAGGACGGCGCCGTCCGCGTCGACGCGCTGCTCGGCCGGCCCGGTCGCGTCCGCCTGCGCCCCGACCTCCTCGAGCGCACCTCGCTGACCGTCGTCGCCGAGCTGGTCGTCGCCGCGCACGCGGCCGCCGCCCGTGCCACGGCGCCGGCACCCGTACCCGAGGGACCCGCAGCCGACGCACCCGCCACCGACCTCCCGGAGGACGACCGTGTCTGAGACCGGTGTGGAGTGGGACGCCGACGACCTGCGGGCCGACGCCACGGACCACTGGGACCCGTGGTCGGACCGCCTGCGCGGCTACGGCGAGGCGGCGACGGCGGCGTACGCGCCGGTGACCACGCAGGACTGGTCGCTGATCCCCGGCGCGCAGGACGTCCGCGTGGCGTTCGAGACGTTCCTCGGGCAGGTCACCGGGTTCCTCGGGGAGGGGGCCGAGGTGATGGAGGGCATCGCCCGCACGCTGCTCGGCACCGCCGCGGACTACGTCGAGGCCGAGGAGGGCAGCACCGCCGAGCTGGCGGAGATCCAGGCCGAGCTGGAGGGGCTCTGATGGGGTACGTCGAGGCGATCAAGGCCTTCGAGCACGGACGGCTGGCGGACGCCGCACAGACGGTGCGCACGCTGCGGGCCGGGTGCGACCCGGTCATCCGCCAGCTCGTGAACGTCTACCTGGACACGTTCCCGCCGTTCCCGTTCAAGGACCGCGTGGCGGACGAGATCGCGGAGCAGGTCATCGAGGTCGTGCAGGAGGTGTGCGACCAGGTCCTGGAGTCGATCGCGGCCCTCGACGAGCTCGTCGACTGGATCGGCGGGCCGGAGGCGCTGCGTGCGGCCGCCGCCGCGCTGGAGACCACGGTGAACGCGCCGGTCGCCCAGCTCTCGCTCGACATCGACGGCGCCGCGCTGCCCGCGCTGTCGTCGTGGGTCGACCTGCCGCCGTCCGAGGTCTACCGCGACGTGCGCGGCGCCCAGGTCGACGAGCTCAACCGGCTGCCGCAGCTCATCACGAGCCTGCGGACCGTGCTGCGCGGCATGGCCGACGCGATCGAGCAGTTCTACGTCGAGCTCGGCATCGCGATCACGGGCGCGCTCGTCGCGGTCGGCAGCCTCGTGCTCGCGGTGCTGGAGGCGGCCGGCGTCATCACGATCCCGCTCGCCGTGGTCTCGATCGTCACCGCGATCATCGGCGCCGTGGGCGCGGTGGGCGGCATCATCGCCCTCGTCGTCACGACGACGCAGGTGCAGGGCAACCTGCTCGACACGGCGCGGACCGGCTTCACGCGGACGTGGGCGAACCGCGACAAGTTCGCGACGGTGCAGTGACGGGGACGGTGCGGAGGCCGCTGCGGCGCGCCGGGTGCGAGGGGCGCCCGTGAGCGCGCGGCTCGTGCGTCCCGGCGCGGCCCGCGGCACGCGCGCGCTCGTCCTCGCCCTCGTGGTCGTCGTCCTGCTCGCGGCCGCCGGCGTGGTGGTGGCCGGCGTGGTGCTGATGCGGACGACCGGCGACCCGCACCCGTCGCCGGCACCCCACGCGGAGCAGTACCTCGACGCGCTCGCGACGGGCGACGCGACGGGGGCGCTCGCGCTGAGCGGCCCGGACGACACGTCGCTGGCCGTCGGCAGCACGGCGCTGCTGCGGGACGACGTGCTGGCCGGGGCGGTGGCGCGCATCGCGGACGCGCGGGTCGCCGACGTCACGGTGTTCCCCGGGGACGCCACGGTCGACGTCACGTTCACGCTGGCCGGCGACACCTACCGCGAGACGCTCGCCTACGACTGGGACGAGGCGGACGACGACTGGGTCCTGACCCGCGGCCTCGCGGGGACGCTCGCCGTCACGGGGCAGCGGGCGGCGCCCGTCCCGTTCGCGGTCACCGGGGTGCGCGCCGACGACGACCCGGCGCTGTGCCGCGACGGCCGCTGCGGGCCGGACGGGGAGCAGCTGCTCTTCCCGGCGGTGTACGACGTGTCGGTCGACCTGACGGGCTGGGCGTTCGACCCGGCGGAGAACCGCCCGACCGAGCAGGAGGTGCGCGTCGAGCCGCGCGGCGACGCGGAGCTGCGCTTCGTCGCCGAGCCGCCCGCCGGCTGACCCACCGGCCTGCGTACCGGTGAGTACGGTGTGCGGGTGAGCGAGGGGACGGCACCGGCGGCCGGTGCGACGGGGCAGGACGTCCGCGGACGCGTCGTCATGCAGGTGCGCTGGTCCGACGTCGACCTGTTCGGGCACGTCAACAACGCCGCCTTCCTGCGGTACCTCGACGACGCGCGCTTCACGCTGTTCCCGCGGATGGGCGTCGACGAGGCCGGGGCGATGACGGCGTCGCTGCTGGTCGTCGTCAAGCACGAGATCGACTACGTCGCGCCGATCCGGTTCCGGCTGGCGCCGGTCGTCGTCGAGGTGTGGGTGCCGCGGCTGGGGCGGTCGTCGGTCGACTTCGCGTACGAGGTGCTCGACGGCGACGGACCCGGTGCCGGCGTCGCGCTGCGGGCGCGCTCGCGGATGGTGCAGCTCGACCGGGCGACCCACACGCCGCGGGCGTTCACCGCCGAGGAGCGCGCGTCGTTCGCCGCGTACCCCGGGTCCGAGCCGGTGCTGCGCGGCTGGTGAGGGCACCGGCCGCGTGACGCACGCCGCACGCGCGCGTCCTACCGCGCACCGGGCCGGGCGGGGACGATGGCGCCCGTGACGACGCCCCGCCTGCACCTCGTGCTCATGCTCGCCCTGACCTTCACCACGGGCATCATCGACGCCGTCGGCTACCTCGGCCTCGACCGCGTCTTCACCGCCAACATGACGGGCAACGTCGTCATCCTCGGCATGGCGCTCGCCGGTGCCGACGACCTGCCCGTCGCCGGGCCGCTCGTGGCGCTCGCGGGCTTCATGCTCGGCGCGGCGATCGGCGGGCGGGTGCTGCGGCGCGCGGCGCAGGGCTGGACGCACCGCTCGACGACGACGTTCGGCGCGACCGGCGTCATGGCGGTGGGGCTGGGGGTCGCCGCGATCGCCGCGCACCCCGAGGAGGGCACCGTCTGGGGCCTCGTCGTCACGACGCTGCTCGCGGTCGCGATGGGCCTGCAGGCGGCCGCCGCGCGCCGGCTCGCCGTCAAGGACGTCACGACCGTCGTCGTCACGTCGACCATCACCGGGCTGGCCGCCGACTCGCGCCTCGCGGGCGGCCTCGGGGACAGCTGGGCCCGCCGCCTGCTCGCCGTGGTGCTCATCCTCGCCGGCGCCGCCGCGGGCGCCCTGCTCCTGAAGATCGGCGAGGCGGGCGTGGGCGTCGGCATGATCGTCGCGGGCGTCCTCGCGCTCGTCGTCGCGCTCATCGGCCACGCCCGCCGCGACCGCGAGACCGCGACGCCCACCCCCTGACCCTCCGGGGCGCGCCACCTTCGCGCGCCCGCCTTCCCGCGCTCCACTCCCGCGTGTCTCACCGCGAACGGGGTCTGGTGTGCGCCTCCGTCGTCGGAACCGCACACCAGACCCCGTTCGACGGCCTCTGGTTCGGCCGGGTGGCGGGGGTGGGGCGGGTCAGGCGCCCGCGTCCAGGCGGGCCGCGACGTCGGCGGGGAAGCCGCCGGTCGCGATCGGGCTCCAGCGCTCCGGCGTGATGCGCAGCAGGCTCTTGCCCTGCAGGCGCATCGCGGCGCGGTACTCGTCCCAGTCGGGGTGCTCGCCGGCGATGCAGCGGAAGTAGTCGACGAGGGCGTCCTCGGCCTCGGGCATGTGCAGCACCTCGGCGGTGCCGTCGACCTGCACCCACGCGCCGTCCCACTCGTCCGACAGCACGCACACCGAGACGCGGGCGTCGCGCTCGGCGTTGCGCGTCTTCGCGCGGTCCGGGTACGTGGAGATGACGATGCGGCCGTCCTGGTCGACGCCGCCGCTGACGGGCGAGACCTGCGGGCGGCCGTCGGCGCGGGCCGTCACGAGCAGCATGTGGTGGCGCGGACGCACGAAGTCGAGGAGCGCGGTCAGGTCGACGGTCGTGGTGGTGGCGATGGAGCGCGGCATGCGCACGACAGTACGTCGCCGGTCCGCCGCCCCCGTATCCGCCTGCGGCGAACACGGGACTCCCGGGAGGTACCCCGCCGTTAGCATCGAAACACGCCGCCTTCGCCGGCACCGCGCGCACCCCTGCCGCACGGTCCTGACGGGGCACGCCGCTCGTGAGGAGTGCACATGTTCGAGAGATTCACCGACCGAGCCCGCCGCGTGGTCGTCCTCGCCCAGGAAGAGGCGCGGATGCTCAACCACAACTACATCGGCACCGAGCACATCCTCCTGGGTCTCATCCACGAGGGTGAGGGCGTCGCGGCCAAGGCCCTGGAGTCGCTCGGCATCTCGCTCGAGGCGGTCCGCGCGCAGGTCCAGGAGATCATCGGCGAGGGCCAGCAGGCGCCGTCGGGCCACATTCCCTTCACCCCGCGGGCGAAGAAGGTCCTGGAGCTGTCGCTGCGCGAGGCGCTGCAGCTCGGCCACAACTACATCGGGACCGAGCACATCCTGCTCGGGCTCATCCGCGAGGGCGAGGGCGTCGCCGCCCAGGTCCTCAACAAGCTGGGCGCCGACCTCAACCGCGTGCGCCAGCAGGTCATCCAGCTCGTCTCCGGCTACCAGGGCAAGGAGCCGGTCGCCTCGGGCGGCCCGGCCGAGGGCCAGCCGTCCGGCTCGGCCGTGCTCGACCAGTTCGGGCGCAACCTCACGCAGGCCGCGCGCGACGGCAAGCTCGACCCGGTCATCGGGCGCGAGAAGGAGATCGAGCGGGTCATGCAGGTGCTGTCCCGCCGCACCAAGAACAACCCCGTGCTCATCGGCGAGCCCGGCGTCGGCAAGACGGCGGTCGTCGAGGGGCTCGCGCAGGACATCGTCCGCGGCGACGTGCCGGAGACGCTGCGCGACAAGCAGCTCTACACGCTGGACCTCGGCGCGCTGGTCGCCGGCTCCCGCTACCGCGGTGACTTCGAGGAGCGCCTGAAGAAGGTGCTCAAGGAGATCCGCACGCGCGGCGACATCATCCTGTTCATCGACGAGATCCACACGCTCGTCGGTGCGGGTGCCGCCGAGGGCGCGATCGACGCCGCGTCGATCCTCAAGCCCATGCTGGCCCGCGGCGAGCTGCAGACCATCGGCGCCACGACGCTCGACGAGTACCGCAAGTACGTCGAGAAGGACCCGGCCCTGGAGCGCCGCTTCCAGCCGATCCAGGTCTCCGAGCCGAACCTGCAGCACGCGATCGAGATCCTCAAGGGCCTGCGCGACCGCTACGAGGCGCACCACCGCGTCTCCATCACGGACTCCGCGCTGGTCGCGGCCGCGACGCTGGCCGACCGGTACGTCAACGACCGGTACCTGCCGGACAAGGCGATCGACCTGGTCGACGAGGCGGGCGCCCGCCTGCGCATCCGCCGCATGACGGCTCCGCCGGAGCTGCGCGAGCTCGACGAGCAGATCGCCGAGACGCGCCGCGACAAGGAGTCGGCGATCGACGAGCAGGACTTCGAGAAGGCCGCGCGCCTGCGCGACGAGGAGAAGCAGCTCGGGCTCAAGCGCGCCGAGAAGGAGAAGGCCTGGAAGAACGGCGACCTGGACGCCGTCGCCGAGGTCGACGAGGAGCTCATCGCCGAGGTGCTGGCGAACGCCACGGGCATCCCGGTGTTCAAGCTCACCGAGGAGGAGTCGAGCCGGCTCCTGCACATGGAGGAGAACCTGCACAAGCGGGTCGTCGGCCAGGACGCCGCGATCAAGGCGCTGTCGCAGGCCATCCGCCGCACGCGTGCGGGCCTCAAGGACCCGAAGCGTCCCGGTGGCTCGTTCATCTTCGCCGGCCCCACGGGTGTCGGTAAGACCGAGCTCGCCAAGGCGCTCGCCGAGTTCCTCTTCGGGGACGAGGACGCGCTGATCCAGCTCGACATGTCGGAGTTCTCCGAGAAGCACACCGTCTCGCGCCTGTTCGGCTCGCCCCCCGGGTACGTCGGGTACGACGAGGGCGGTCAGCTCACGGAGAAGGTGCGCCGCAAGCCGTTCTCGGTCGTCCTCTTCGACGAGGTCGAGAAGGCCCACGCGGACATCTTCAACTCGCTGCTGCAGATCCTCGAGGACGGTCGCCTGACCGACTCGCAGGGCCGGGTGGTCGACTTCAAGAACACCGTCATCATCATGACCACGAACCTCGGCACGCGGGACATCGCCAAGGGCGTCCAGACCGGCTTCCAGGCCGGCGGCGACCTGTCGACGTCGTACGAGCGCATGAAGGCCAAGGTCAACGACGAGCTCAAGACGCACTTCCGTCCGGAGTTCCTCAACCGCGTCGACGACGTGGTCGTCTTCCCGCAGCTCTCGCAGCCGGAGATCTTCCAGATCGTCGACCTGATGATCGCGAAGCTCGACAAGCGCCTGCGCGACAAGGACATGGGCATCCAGCTCACCGACGCGGCCAAGCGCCTGCTGTCGGAGAAGGGCTACGACCCGGTCCTCGGTGCGCGTCCGCTGCGTCGCGCGATCCAGCGGGAGATCGAGGACGTCCTGTCCGAGAAGATCCTGTTCGGCGACCTCAAGGCCGGCGAGCTGGTGATCGTGGACGCGGAGGGCGAGGGCCTGCTCGGGGAGTTCCTGTTCCGGGGCGTCCCGCGCAGCGAGCGGGACAAGGAGCCGGTCGGCGTCGGCGCCCCCGTGGGCACGCCGGGCTCCGGCACCGACGTCCCGGCCGCCCCGCCGGCGGCCAGCCGCGGCGACGGCGGCACGGGGCTCGCGCCGCTCTGACGCGCAGCACCCGCTGACACCCGAGGCCCCGGCCCCCTCCACGGC
>NZ_JBHUZW010000116.1:0-12672 GCF_042667215.1 Cellulomonas sp. NPDC057328
TGTGTATAAGAGACAGGGTCCCTCCTGCGAGGGACCGGGCCGTCGGCGTCACCGGGCACGTGCGCGCGGTGAGGGACGAGCCCCGCCGCGTCTCGCGGACCGACGGGGGAGGGAGAGCAGGATGCAGCTGACCGTGGCCCGGATCGGCCGGCCGCACGGGCTGCGCGGCGAGGTCGCGCTCGACGTGCGCACCGACGCGCCCGAGCGGCGCCTCACCGTGGGCGCCCGGCTCGACACCGAGCCGACGGCGGCGGGGCCCCTGACGGTGACGCACGTGCGCCGCGCCCAGGAGCGCTGGTACGTGACGTTCGCCGAGGCGTCGGACCGCACGGCGGTCGAGGCGCTGCGGGGCGTGGAGCTGGTCGTCGAGGCCGACGACGACGAGGACGACGACGGCTGGTACGAGCACGAGCTCGTCGGCCTGCGGGCGGAGCACGTCTCCGACGGACGCGTGCTCGGCGAGGTCGTCGGGCTCGAGCACCTGCCGGCGCAGGACCTGCTCGTCGTGCGCGAGCCCGACGGCACGCGCACGCTCGTGCCGTTCGTGGAGGCGATCGTCCCCGTGGTGGACGTGGCGGGCGGTCGCGTCGTCCTCGACCCGCCCGGCGGCCTGCTCGCCGCCGACGCCGACCGGCTCGTGGTCGACGAGCCGACGGCCGACGAGGGCTGAGGCGTGCGCGTCGACGTCGTCTCGATCTTCCCGGAGTACCTGGCCGCGCTCGAGCTGTCGCTCGTGGGCAAGGCGCGCACGTCCGGCCTGCTCGACCTGCGGGTGCACGACCTGCGCGCGTGGACGGACGACCGCCACCGCACGGTCGACGACACGCCGTTCGGGGGCGGCGCCGGGATGGTCATGCGCCCCGACGTGTGGGGTCGCGCGCTCGACGACGTCCTCGACGACGGCGCGCACCTGATCGTCCCGTCGCCCGCGGGGGAGGTCTTCACGCAGCGCACCGCCGAGCGGCTGGCGCGCGAGGAGCACCTCGTCGTGGCGTGCGGGCGCTACGAGGGGATCGACGCACGGGTCGCCGCGCACTACGCGGACCGCGTGCGCGTCACCGAGCTGTCGCTCGGCGACTACGTGCTCAACGGCGGCGAGGTCGCCGCGCTCGTCGTCGTGGAGGCCGTCGCGCGGCTCCTGCCCGGTGTCGTGGGCAACCCGGCGTCGCTCGTCGAGGAGTCGCACGGCGCGGCCGGCCTGCTCGAGTACCCCGTGTACACCAAGCCGGCGGAGTGGTCCGGCCACGCCGTCCCGGACGTGCTGCTGTCCGGGCACCACGCCCGCATCGCGCGGTGGCGCCGTGACCGCGCCCTCGAGCGCACCGCCGCCCGCCGGCCCGACCTGCTGGCCGCGCTGGACCCGGCCGCGCTGGACCGGCACGACGTCGCGCTCCTCGCCGAGCTCGGGTGGACGGTGGCGGACGGGCACCTCGTCCGCGCCTGAGGCGCCCCGGATTCGGTCCCGGACGCCCGCTGTGGCAGACTGGTCGGTCGGTGCGCGTCGGCCCGCCTCTCTGCCGCAGGGGAGAACGCCACGACGCACGGACCCGGTCCGCCGCGGTCCGCACCACCCGATCCGAGCCCCCCACGGGCGCGTGCCCTGCCCGGCAGCGCGTGCGCCCGTCGATCACGCTCCTGACCTGCGGCAGGGCGGGGAAGTGACACGTCATGCAGACGCTCGACGCGATCGACGCAGCATCGCTGCGCACCGACGTCCCGGACTTCCGTCCCGGCGACACCCTCAAGGTCAACGTGAAGGTCGTCGAGGGCAACCGCTCCCGCGTCCAGGCGTTCCAGGGCGTCGTGATCGCCCGCCAGGGTGCCGGTGTGCGGGAGACCTTCACCATCCGCAAGGTCAGCTTCGGCGTCGGCGTGGAGCGCACGTTCCCCGTGCACTCGCCGACCCTCGACTCGGTCGAGGTCGTCACCCGCGGTGACGTCCGCCGCGCGAAGCTGTACTACCTGCGCGCGCTCCGCGGCAAGAAGGCCAAGATCAAGGAGAAGCGCGAGCAGGCTCCGGCCAAGGGCTGAGCCTCACCCCGCGCGTCCGACGGGCGGTCACCGCAGCTGCGGTGGCCGCCCGTCGTCGTCCCCGGCGCGTCCGGCGACGGGCGTGCGCGGTGCCCGCGACGCGGGCACGTGCCCCGCGGCGGCCGCGCGCGTGCGAGAGTGTGTCGGTGACCGAGCGACGCGCCGAGGAGCTGGGGCCGGTGCCGGGCCCGGGGCAGGGCACCGACGCCCACGCCCAGGACGGGCGGCCCCTGTGGGCCCCCACGGGTGCCGGGCCGGGCGACGTCGCCCGCGGCGAGCAGCCGCAGGAGGGCCGCCGCGGCCACCAGGAGCGCGACGGTGGCCGGACCGGCCGCACGACCGCGTGGTCGTGGATCCGCGAGACGGCGATCATCCTCGTCAGCGCGCTGGTGCTCTCGCTCGTCGTCAAGACCTTCCTCGTCCAGGCGTTCTTCATCCCGTCGCAGTCGATGCACGAGACGCTGATCGAGAACGACCGCATCCTCGTCAGCAAGCTGACGCCCGGGCCGCGCGACCTGCGGCGGGGCGACATCGTCGTGTTCAAGGACCCGGGCGGCTGGCTGCAGCCCGTCGTCGAGCCGCAGCGCGGACCGGTCGGCGACGCGCTGAACGACGGCCTGACGTGGATCGGCCTGCTGCCGCAGGACGCCGGCGAGCACCTCGTGAAGCGCGTGATCGGCCTGCCCGGTGACCGCGTCGCCGGCGCGCCGGGGCAGCCCGTCACCGTCAACGGCGTCCCCCTCGAGGAGCCGTACCTGGCGACGGGCTCGGAGCCGACCGAGAAGCTCTTCGACATCACCGTGCCCGAGGGATCGGTCTGGGTGATGGGCGACAACCGGCAGAAGTCGGCCGACTCGCGCTACAACATGGGCAGCCCCGGCGGCGGCTCCGTGCCCGTCGACAACATCGTCGGCGTCGCGTTCGTCACCGTGTGGCCGCTCGACCGGGTCACCGTCCTGCGCAACCCGTCCGACACGTTCGCCGGCGTGCCCGACCCCTCCTGACCGAGGACCCGCCCCGCATGACCCTCGCCGACAGCACCGCGGGCGCGCCCGCCACGACGCCGCCCGCCAGGACGCCGGCCGCCACGACGCGCGCCGTGCGGACCGCGACCCGGCCGGCGCCGCACCTGCGCCACGAGCGCGCGCTGCTGCGCGACGGCCACACGTTCGTCGCCGGCATGGACGAGGTCGGCCGCGGCTCGCTCGCCGGGCCGGTGAGCGTCGGGGTGGTCGTCGTCGACGCGACGACGCGGTCGGCGCCGCGCGGCGTCGCCGACTCCAAGCTGCTCACGCCCGCCGCGCGCGAGCGGCTGCTGCCGGCGCTGGGCCGGTGGGGCGTGGCGCGCGCCGTGGCGCACGCGAGCGCGCAGGAGATCGACGAGCGGGGCATCGTCGCGGCGCTGCGGCTGGCCGGCACGCGCGCGCTGGCGGCCGTGCTGACGGTGGTGGAGCGCGTCGACGTCGTGGTCCTCGACGGTTCGCACGACTGGCTGACGCCGCCGTCGCCGGACCTGTTCGGCACGCAGGACGAGCTCTTCGGCGACGTCCTCGAGGTGCGCGTGCCGCGCGTGCACAAGCGCGTCAAGGCCGACCGCACGTGCGCGAGCGTGGCCGCCGCGAGCGTGCTGGCCAAGTGCGAGCGGGACGCCCTCATGGTGCGCCACGCGCAGGACCACCCGCACTACCGGTGGGACGACAACAAGGGCTACGCGGCTCCCGACCACCTCGCGGCGCTGCGCGCCCACGGGCCCAGCCCTCTGCACCGCAGGTCGTGGCGCCTGCCGGAGACGGTGGGCCTCCCGCCGGCGACGAGTGGGCCGGGGTGGACGGTCGACGGCCTGCTCACGGACGAGCTGCGCCTGCCCTGACGCCGGAGCGCCGCCCGCCCGCGTGCGGGCGCGGCGTCCCGCGGCCGTGCCGCCGCCGCGGATGGGGGATGATGGGCGCGTGAGCGCCGAGGACCTGGAGAACTACGAGACCGACATGGAGCTCGCGCTGTACCGCGAGTACCGCGACGTCGTCGGGCTCTTCTCGTACGTCGTGGAGACGGAGCGGCGCTTCTACCTCGCCAACCACGTCGACCTGCAGGTGCGGTCCGCCGCGGGCGAGGTCTACTTCGAGCTGTCGCTCGTCGACGCGTGGGTGTGGGACGTGTACCGGTCGGCGCGCTTCGTGAAGTCGGTGCGTGTCGTGACGTTCAAGGACGTCAACGTCGAGGAGCTCGCCAAGGCGGAGCTCGACCTCGGCTCGGGGAACGCCTTCCCCCGCTGACGCGGCACGCCGGAAGCTGACGGGCCCCGCCCGCCGCCGAGCCGACCACAGCCCGCGGGACGGTCGTCCCCGTCCCCGGACCCGCCCGCTGCCGCCCCCGCCGCGCCGCCGCGCGCGTCAGGGTCGTCGCCGGAGGTGGTCGACGTGCGTGCGACGGACGCGGTGGGACGGTACGGCGAGGACGTGGTGGCGCGGTACGTCACGGCGGCGGGGTGGACGGTGCTCGACCGCAACTGGCGGTGCGCCGAGGGCGAGCTCGACATCGTGGCGCTCGACGGCGACGAGCTGGTCGCCGTCGAGGTGAAGACGCGGCGGTCGGTCGCCTACGGTCACCCGGCGGAGGCGGTGACGGCGCGCAAGCTCGCGCGGCTGCGCCGGCTCACCGCCGCGTGGCTGCGCGCGCACGACGTGGCCGCGCGCTCGGTGCGCGTCGACGTCGTCGCCGTGACGCTGCCCGCGCGCGGGGCCGCGACCGTCGAGCACCTGCCGGGGGTGGTCTGAGTGCTGGGCCGCACGTGCGCGGTGGCGCTGCTGGGGCTGCGCGGGCACGTCGTCGAGGTGGAGGCCCACCTCGCGACGTCGCTGCCCGCGTTCAGCCTCGTGGGCCTGCCCGACGCGTCGCTGGCGGAGGCGCGCGACCGCGTGCGGGCCGCCGTGACGTCGTCGGGCCTGGCCTGGCCGAACCGCCGCATCACCGTGAACCTGTCGCCCGCGACCCTGCCGAAGACGGGGTCGGCGTTCGACCTCGCCGTCGCGGTCGCGGTCCTCGCCGGCGCAGGCCTGGTGGAGGCGGCGTCCGCGGCCGCGTGGGTGCACGTCGGCGAGCTCGGCCTCGACGGGCGGGTCCGCCCGGTGCGCGGCGTGCTGCCGGCGGTGGCCGCGGCGGTCGCCGCCGGCCGGCCGCGCGTGGTCGTGCCCGTCGGCAACGCGGCCGAGGCACGGCTCGTGCCCGGTGCCGAGGTGCTGGCGGCCGAGCACCTCGCGCAGGTCGCCGCGCACCACGGCGCGGACGTGGAGGTGCCGGACGTCGAGCCGGTCCCGGACGTGCCGTCGGCGCCCCCGACGGGCGAGGCGCTCGACCTCGCCGACGTGCGCGGGCAGGAGGAGGCGCGCCTCGGCGTCGAGGTCGCCGCCGCGGGCGGGCACCACCTGCTGCTCGTCGGCCCGCCGGGCACGGGCAAGACGATGCTGGCGGCGCGCCTGCCGGGTGTGCTGCCGGACCTCGACGAGGCGGACGCGGTCGAGGTCACGGCGGTGCACTCGATCGCGGGCACGTTCGACCCCGCGCGCGGCCTGCTGCGACGCCCGCCGTTCGAGGACCCGCACCACACCGCGACGCCGGCGAGCGTCGTGGGCGGCGGGTCGGGCATGCCGCGGCCGGGTGCGGCGTCCCGGGCCCACCGCGGCGTCCTCTTCCTCGACGAGGCGCCCGAGTTCACGACCGGCGTGCTGCAGACGCTGCGCCAGCCGCTCGAGCACGGCGAGCTCGTCCTGCACCGCGCGGGCGGCGCGGCGCGCTACCCGGCGCGCTTCCAGCTCGTCCTGGCCGCGAACCCGTGCCCGTGCGGGCGGGCGGTCGGCAAGGGGCTCGACTGCACGTGCCGCCCGGAGCAGCGCCGGCGGTACTTCGGCAAGCTGTCCGGGCCGCTGCTCGACCGGGTCGACCTCCAGCTCGAGGTGCCGGCCTCGCGGGCGGCGGACGCGCCGGGGGAGGACTCGGCCACCGTGGCGGCGCGGGTCCTCGCGGCCCGGGCCGCGCAGCACGAGCGCTGGCGCGCGGGCGGCTGGCGCACCAACGCGGAGGTACCCGCACGGGCCCTGCACGCCGCGCTCGGCGCCGACGGGCGGCTGCTCGCCGACCTGCACCGTGCGGTCGACCGCGGCACGCTCAGCCTGCGCGGCGCCGACCGCGTGCTGCGGGTCGCGTGGACGCTCGCCGACCTCGACGGCCGCGCCGGCCCGGAGCGCGGCGACGTCGGGCGGGCGCTGGCCCTGCGGACGCGGGGGCACGGCGCGTGACCGCGCAGGAGGCCGATCGCCGCGCGCGTGCGGCGTGGAGCGCGCTGGTGGAGCCCGGCGACGAGGTGGCGGGTGCGCTCGTGCAGGCGTGCGGCGCGGCGCACGCCCTGGCGTGGGTCGAGCGGGCCCTCACCACGGGACGTCCGGACTGGGCCGACCTGGGCGCGCAGGCGGACGTGGGCGACACGGTGCGCCGGCGGCTCTCCGCCGCGGTGCGCCGGTGGGGCGTGCGCCGTCCGCACGTGGACGTCGACCGCGACCTGGAGGCCGCCGCGCGCGTCGGCGCACGCGTGGTCGTCCCGGGCGACCCGGGGTGGCCCGAGGGTCTCGACGACCTCGGCGCCGCCGCCCCCTTCGCCCTGTGGGTCCGCGGGGAGGGGCCGCGGCACGCGCGGTCGGTCGCGCTCGTGGGCGCCCGGGCGTGCACGGGGTACGGCGAGCGCGTCGCGGTCGACCTCGCCGTCGACGTCGCGCGGCGGGGGTGGCAGGTGGTGTCGGGCGGCGCGTACGGCATCGACGCGGCGGCGCACCGGGGCGCCCTGGTCGCGGAGGGACGGACGCTCGTGGTGCTGGCCGGCGGCGTCGACCGTGCCTACCCGGTGGGGAACGCGCGGCTGCTCGAGGAGGCCGTGCACGGCGGGGGAGCGGTGGTCAGCGAGGTACCGCCCGGGGCGGTGCCGACGCGCAGCCGGTTCCTCCAGCGCAACCGGCTCATCGCCGCGACGGCACGGGCCACCGTGGTGGTCGAGGCCGCGTGGCGGTCGGGCGCCGCGAGCACGGCGCACCACGCGGCGCGCCTGCTGCGCCCCGTGGGTGCCGTCCCCGGGCCCGTGACGTCCGCCGCGTCCGCGGGCTGCCACCGCCTCCTGCGCGACGGCGTCGCCGTCTGCGTCACCGACGCGGCCGAGGTCGTCGAGCTCGCGGGCGACGTCGGTGCCGACGTCCTCGAGGCGTCCGCGCAGGTCGGCGCGCCGCGGGAGGGGCTCGACCCCCTCGCGCGCCGGGTGCTCGACGCGGCACCGCGCCGGGGCGGTCGCTCGACGCAGGACGTCGCCGTGCGTGCCGGCACGACGGTCGCGGAGGCCCGTGACATGCTCGGCCTGCTCGAGCTCGACGGGCTGGTCCGACGGGTCGGGTCCGGTTGGGTGCTCGCCGAGGGGGATGAGGTTCGGCGGGGGTGAAAAAAAGCGGCGATCGGGGGAATCCGCGCCGTCGAATCGGACATTGTCGGCGGATTCCGTCACTGCGCATTCTTGTAGTTCCCGCAGCGTCTTGTGGCGCAGTGGTGACGGCCGCCACCTTAGGAGCATGTTCATGGCGGAGATCACGGCGGGAGCCCCCGAGCGGGCTCAGCTCGTCGCCGACTTCGCCCTCCACCTGCGGGCGCAGCGCACGCTGTCCGAGCACACCGTGCGGGCGTACCTGGGGGACCTGGACCACCTCTTCGCGCACGCCGTCCGGCACGGCGCCACGCGCCTGGACCAGGTCGACCTCGCCGTCCTGCGGGGGTGGCTGGCCGCGATGGCCGGCGCCGACCGCAGCCGCGCGACGCTCGCCCGCCGGTCGGCCGCGGCGCGCACGTTCTTCCGCTGGGCGGTGCACACGAGCCGGCTCGCGACCGACCCGACGCTGCGCCTGGCGTCGGCGCGCGCGGCGGCGCCGCTGCCCACCGTCCTCGCGGTCGAGCCCGTGACCCGGCTGCTCGACGCCGCGCAGGAGCGCGCCCACGACGGCGACCCGGTGCACGTCCGCGACTGGGCGGCCGTCGAGCTGCTCTACGGCACGGGCGCCCGCGTCGGCGAGCTGTGCGGCGCCGACGTGCCCGACGTCGACCTGGGCGCCCGCACCCTGCGGGTGCTCGGCAAGGGCGGCAAGGAGCGCGTGGTGCCCTTCGGCGTGCCGGCCGCCCGCGCGGTCGCCGCGTGGCTCGACGGCGCGCGGCCGCGGCTCGTGCGCGACGGCACGCCGCCTGCGCTGCTGCTCGGTCGGCGCGGCGGACGCGTCGACCAGCGCCAGCTCCGGACCGTCGTCCACCAGCTCGCCGCGAGCGTCGGCGTCGACGACGTGGCGCCGCACGCGCTGCGGCACACCGCCGCGACGCACCTGCTCGAGGGCGGCTCCGACCTGCGGTCGGTGCAGGAGATCCTCGGCCACTCGAGCCTCGCCACGACCCAGCGCTACACCCACGTCTCCGCCGAGCGCCTGCGCTCGGCGTACCGCCTCGCCCACCCACGGGCATGAGGAGCACCACCCCGCCGCCGGGGACACCCCTGCGCGCGACCGCCACCGCCCGCCCCACACCGCCCGCACCCGCGGGCACCAGCACAGAGACGGAGCCGACGATGACGGCACTGCAGGACGCCCCCGTCGGGCTTCCCACCCCAGGACCCCTGCGCGGCTACCGCCCCGGCACCGCGCCGGTGGGCCTCGTGCCGCAGCAGCGCACCGTCGTCGCCGACGTGCCCACGGACGCCGCGCCCGCGGTCGCCGCACCCGCCGACGCCGCACCCGCGGTCGTCGCGCCGGAGCCGGTCGCGGAGGGCGTCGACGCCCTCTGGGCGCGCTTCACCGAGGAGCGGTGCCCGCGCACGCGGGAGCGGCTGATCATGCACTACGTGCCCCTCGTCACGGCCGTCGCCGGCCGGCTCGGCATGCGCCTGCCGTCCACCGTCGAGCACGCCGACCTCGTCTCGTACGGCATGTTCGGGCTCATCGACGCCATCGAGAAGTACCGCACCGACCGCGCGGTGAAGTTCGAGTCGTACGCGTCGTCCCGCATCCGCGGCGCGATCATCGACGAGCTGCGTGCCATGGACTGGGTGCCGCGGTCCGTGCGCACGAAGGCCCGTGCCGTCGACCGGGCCTACGGCGAGCTCGAGTCCACCCTCCACCGCGCGCCCACGGAGGCGGAGGTCGCGCAGCGCCTCGAGCTCCCCGTCGCGGAGCTGCGCGCCGTCTACACCCAGCTCGCGGCCGTGAACATCGCCGCGCTCGACGAGCTGCTCGCCGGCTCGGACGACCGCCCCGGCGCAGCCACCCTCGCGGACACCCTGGGCGACCGCCGCGCGGAGGACCCGGCCGGCTCGGTCGAGGCCCAGGAGACGAAGTACCTGCTCGCGCGGGCGATCGAGTGCCTCGGCGAGCGCGAGCGGCTCGTCGTCGTCCTCTACTACTACGAGAGCATGACGCTCGCCGAGATCGGTCGGGTCCTCGGCGTCACGGAGTCGCGCATCTCGCAGATCCACACGGCCGCGATGATGCGGCTGCGCACCCGGCTCCTCGACGCCGAGCGCGGCTGACCCGCGCGCTGCGGCGCCACCGGGGGCGGCGTCACCGCACGGGCAGCAGCACGACCGGTCCCGCGCCCGGCAGGAGCGACCACGGGTCGACGTAGCGGTCGCCCTCGCGCACGCCCCAGTGCAGGCACGTGCCGGCGCAGTGCCCGCCGGCGGCCACCGTGCCGAGGCGGTCCCCGGCGCGCACCAGGTCGCCGGCGGCGACCAGGGGGACGACCGGCTCGACGCTGCTGCGCCGCCCGTCGGGGTGCAGGACCGTGACGACGCCGCGGTCCACCACGTGCCCGGCGAACGACACCGTGCCGTCCGCCGGCGCGACCACGTCCGCCCCCTCCGCGGCGCGCAGGTCGACGCCGCGGTGGCCGGCCGCCCACCGCTCGGGCGGCGCCTCGAAGGCGCGCGCGAGCTGCGCGGGCGGGCCGACCGGTGCCCGGTAGGCGGGCCGCGGGGCCGGCGGGCCGGCGGTGCTCGCGACGCCCGCGACCGAGGGCTGCGTGCCGGCGAGCGCGACGACCGTCGCGAGGGCGAGGGCGAGGGCCGCGGCCGCGCCGCACGAGCGGCGCGCCCGCCGACCGGCGCGCGGCGACCCCGCACGTGGTCGGACGGCGACGCGGCGCGCGGTCGTCGGGCGGGCGGCGGCGGGGCGTGAGGTCGACGGCATGAGGGGGAGGCTGCCGCCCGGCGACGCCGTGCGGACGGTCGACCTCCGCGCCCGGTGGACGACGCGGACGACCCGCGGGGCTGTGGTCGGCTCGGCACGAGCGCCGCGGCGCCGCGTGGCGGCCGGCGCGTCGGGTCGGTCCGCGGGGCGCCCCGCACCGGTGCGGCTGCGGCCGGGCGACGGGGGCGGACGGTCGTCCGGCGGGCGTGGGATAGACTGCTCCCACGACCGGCTCCTGCCGGTCGAATTCGCGTGCCATGACCCGGTCGCCGACCGGACGTCGTCCCGCACGGTCCGGACCCTCGGGTCCGGGGCGGGCGGCGGGTGGCACCAGGGGACCGGCCGCCGGCCGGACCGACAACCGAGACCGCGGGCCCCGGGCCCGCACGAGCGCGCGCGCCTGGCCGGCGTGCGCCGGGAGGACGTCACATGGCCGTCGTGACCATGCGCCAGCTGCTCGAGAGCGGTGTCCACTTCGGGCACCAGACCCGCCGCTGGAACCCCAAGATGAAGCGCTTCATCTTCACCGAGCGCAACGGCATCTACATCGTCGACCTGCAGCAGTCGCTGTCCTACATCGACCGCGCCTACGACTTCGTCAGCCAGACCGTCTCGCACGGTGGCTCGATCCTGTTCGTCGGCACGAAGAAGCAGGCGCAGGAGCCGGTCGCCGAGCAGGCCGCCCGCGTCGGCATGCCCTACGTCAACCAGCGCTGGCTGGGCGGCATGCTCACCAACTTCTCGACGGTCCACAAGCGCCTGCAGCGCCTCAAGGAGCTCGAGCAGATCGACTTCGACGACGTCGCGGCCTCGGGCCTGACGAAGAAGGAGCTGCTCGTCCTGCGTCGCGAGAAGGACAAGCTCACGAAGACGCTCGGCGGCATCCGTGACATGGCCAAGGTCCCCTCGGCCGTGTGGATCGTCGACACGAACAAGGAGCACCTCGCGGTCGACGAGGCGCGCAAGCTGGGCATCCCGGTCGTCGCGATCCTCGACACCAACTGCGACCCGGACGTCGTCGACTACCCGATCCCGGGCAACGACGACGCCATCCGCGCCGTGCAGCTGCTGACCCGCGTGATCGCCGACGCCGCCGCCGACGGCCTCATGAAGCGCCACTCCGGCGGTGCCGCCGCCACGCAGGGCGCCGACGCCGACGCCGAGCCGCTCGCCGAGTGGGAGCGCGAGCTCCTCGCCGGCGCCGAGGCCGGTCTGCAGGACCCCGCCCTCGCGCCGGAGGCCGTCGACGCGGCCGCCGCCGCTGCGGGCGAGCCGCAGCAGGCCGCCGGCGAGGCGGGCCCGGCCGAGTCGGCCACGGCCCCCGGCCAGGACGCCGCCCCCGCCGTCGAGGCCGCTGCCGCCGGTGAGGCGCGCGAGGAGGCCGCGGCGCAGGACGAGCAGGCCTGACGCCCCGAGGCACACCCGCGGGTGCGGCGCGCGCGACCGCGCCGCACCCGCCCCGGCCCGCTGACCTGCGGGACCGGTCGGAAGAATCCAAGGACGGACGGAACTGATGGCGAACTACTCGCTGGCCGACATCAAGGCGCTCCGCGAGCGGACCGGTGCCGGCATGCTCGACGTGAAGAAGGCGCTCGAGGAGGCCGAGGGCGACCTCGACAAGGCGCTCGAGATCATCCGCGTCAAGGGCCTGAAGGGCGTCGGCAAGCGCGAGGGCCGCTCGGCGTCGGACGGCCTCGTCGCCGCCAACGTCGCGCCGACGGCCGACGGCGAGGGCGCCACCGGCGTGCTCGTCGAGGTCAACTCGGAGACGGACTTCGTCGCCAAGAACCAGACGTTCGTGTCGCTCGCCGAGCGCGTGCTCGCGACGGCGGTCGCCTCCGGGGCCGCCGACGCCGACGCGCTGCTCGCCGCGGACGCCGACGGCACCCCGCTGCAGACGGTCGTCGACGAGACGGCCGCGACGCTGGGCGAGAAGGTCGTCGTCCGCCGCGTGGCGCGCCTCGCCGGCGAGCACGTCGAGGTCTACCTGCACAAGGTCAACAAGGACCTCCCGCCGCAGGTCGGCGTCCTCGTCGCCACCGACGCGGCCGGCGCCTCGGTCGCCCGCGACGTCGCGACGCACATCGCGGCCTTCTCGCCGTCGTACCTGACGCGCGACGAGGTCCCCGCGGACGTCGTCGAGAACGAGCGTCGCATCGCCGAGGAGACGGCCCGCAACGAGGGCAAGCCCGAGGGTGCGCTCCCGAAGATCGTCGAGGGCCGCCTCAACGGCTTCTTCAAGGACTCGGTCCTGCTGGACCAGGCCTTCGCGAAGGACAACAAGAAGTCGGTCGGCCAGGTGCTCGCCGAGGCCGGCGGCACGGTCACGGGCTTCGTGCGCTTCCGCGTCGGCGCCTGACCACGTCGTGACGACGGTGGCCCCGGTCCGCTG
>NZ_JBHUZW010000117.1:0-12310 GCF_042667215.1 Cellulomonas sp. NPDC057328
ACAGTCGCCAGGCTGTGCCTGGCGACCAGCGCGCTACGCGAGTCGTCCCTCATCGGAATCGAGGGCGAACGTGGTGTTCCTATGTGGTTGTAGGAACACCACGGCGTTCATCGGTCGCTGTTTGAGATGCCGCTGGCGCGACGCCTCGCGTTTACGCAGGTCAGACGACCTTGCCGACGCCCTCCTCGAGGGCGGGGCCGTTGTGGCCCGGCGTCGTCTTCTGCACCTGCAGGAGGAACTCGACGTTCGACTTCGTCTCGCGCAGCTTGCCGAGCAGGAGCTCGATGGCCTGCTGCTGGTCGAGCGCGCCGAGCACGCGACGGAGCTTGTAGATGATCTTCAGCTCGTCGCTGCTCATCAGCACCTCCTCGCGGCGCGTGCCGGACGCGTTGACGTCGACCGCGGGGAAGATCCGCTTGTCGGCGAGGCCGCGCGACAGGCGCAGCTCCATGTTCCCGGTGCCCTTGAACTCCTCGAAGATGACCTCGTCCATCTTCGAGCCCGTCTCGACCAGGGCCGAGGCGAGGATCGTCAGCGAGCCGCCGTTCTCGATGTTGCGCGCCGCGCCGAAGAACCGCTTCGGCGGGTAGAGCGCCGAGGCGTCCACACCACCGGAGAGGATGCGGCCCGACGCCGGGGCGGCGAGGTTGTAGGCCCGCGACAGGCGCGTCAGCGAGTCGAGCAGCACGACGACGTCCTGGCCGAGCTCGACCAGGCGCTTCGCACGCTCGATCGCGAGCTCGGCGACCACCGTGTGGTCCGAGGCAGGACGGTCGAACGTCGAGGCGATGACCTCGCCCTTGACCGTCCGCTCCATGTCCGTGACCTCCTCGGGGCGCTCGTCGACGAGCACGACCATGAGGTGGACCTCGGGGTTGTTCGCGGTGATCGCGTTCGCGATCTGCTGCATGACGATCGTCTTGCCGGCCTTGGGCGGCGCGACGATGAGGCCGCGCTGCCCCTTGCCGATCGGGGCGACGATGTCGATGACGCGCGGGGTCAGGCGGCCCGGCTCCGTCTCCAGGCGCAGGCGCTCCTGCGGGTACAGCGGCGTGAGCTTGGTGAACTCCGGGCGCTGGCGGGCCAGCTCCGGGTCGACGCCGTTGACCGAGTCGAGGCGCACGAGCGCGTTGAACTTGCTGGGCCGGTTGCCCTGCGGCTGCGGGTCGCCCTCGCGCGGCTGCCGCACGGCGCCGACGATCGCGTCGCCGCGGCGCAGCCCGTGCTTCTTGACCTGGTTGAGGGAGACGTACACGTCGCCCGGGCCCGGCAGGTAGCCGGAGGTGCGCACGAAGGCGTACGAGTCGAGGACGTCGAGCACGCCCGCGACGGGCAGCAGGACGTCGTCCTCGTCGAGCTCGATGTCGTCGACGCCGGGCAGCTCGCCGGCACCGCGACCGCGGCCGCGCTTGCGGTCCCGGTCCCGGTAGCGGTCGCGCGAGCGCCGGCGGCGGCCGCCGCGCTCGTCGTCGTCCTGGCGGTCGTCGCGCTGCTGGTGGTCGTCCCGCGGCTGGCGGTCGTCGCGCTGCTGGCGGTCGTCGCGCTGCGGGCGGTCGTCGCGCTGCGGGCGGTCGTCCCGGCCGGCGCGGTCGGCCTGCGCGGCCTGGCCCTCGCGGGCCTGCGACGCGCGGTCGGGCGCGCGCTCGCCCTGCTCCTCGCGGGGCGCGGCCTGGACGGGCGCACCCGCGGTCCGGCCCGCGCGGCGCGAACGGCGCTCACCGGTCACGACGCCCACGGCGTCGGCGGCACGGGCCGCGCGGTCGTCCCGCTCGTCACCGGGCGTCAGGCGCGCGTCGAGCGCGGCCTCGAGCCCGGCGAGCGCGTCGCGCGCCGGCCGCTCGGTCCGCTGCTCGTCCCGCGCACGCTCGCCCCGCGGGGCGCGCTCGGCACGCGGCGCGTCGGTGGACGGCTGGTCGGCACGGGGCTGGTCGGCACGGGGCTGGTCGGCACGGGACGCGTCGGCGACGGCCTCGTCGGCCCGGGCCTCGGCACGCGGCGCACGCTCGGCGCGCGGCGCGCGGGTCCGGCGGGGCGCGCGCTCGTCGGCGTCACCCGCGGCGTCGCCGCCGGCGGCCTCCGGCGTCTCGACGACCGCCCCGGCGCGGCGCGTGCTCGCGCGCGTCTCGAGGGCCTGCGGGCGCTCCGCGGGGCGGTCGCCCGACCGCGCGGCGGAGATGGCCTGCACGAGGTCGCCCTTGCGCATCTTGCTCGTGCCCTTGACGCCGAGCTGCGAGGCGAGCGCCTGGAGCTCCGGCAGGCGCATCGCGGAGATGCTGCCGGTGCCCGAGCCGCCGGCCGTGGTCGCGGCGGCGTCGATGGTGTCTGTCACGAAGGATCCTTCCCCCTCGGCGGGGCCCCTCCCGGTCCTCCCGGGCGGGGGTCTGCGTCCGGCCGGTGGGACCGGGCGCGGTTCTGCCACGCGCGCCGCGTACGACGGCGTCTGCCTCACGCGGGGCGGGACGTTCCCCTCGTCGTCGACTCGTGCGACCGTCCGGCGGGATCACGGGTGACGTCCGGCGACCGTCCGGGGCCGCGGACGCGGCCGGTCGGTGAGGTCGGGGTTCCGGGAGTCCGGGTTCCGCAGTCGATCCGCAGGTCGATCCACAGGGGGCCGGAGGACGAGGTCCGGGGAACGGCCCGATGCTACCACCGGGGCACCCGGCGGCGTGGCGGCTCGCCACGGGCGTCGGACCGGTGGACGACGGCTCAGTCGACCAGCGCACGCACCGTGGCGCCGTCCGGGTCGACCGGCAGCCGCAGCACGCGCCAGCCCGCCATCACGCCGCCGAACGCGTCGGCGACCGCCGCGTCGGCGTCGGTCGGGTGGACGTCGTCCCCGACACCCTCCCGCGCCGCCGTGCTCCCGGCCGCCTCGCCGGAGGTGCCCGCGCGCCGCGCGAGCGCCAGCACCGTCGGCCCCGCGCCGGACACGACCGCCGCGACGCCGCGCGCCCGGAGGGCGTCCACGAGCGCCAGCGACTCGGGCATCACCGACCGGCGGTAGCCCTGGTGCAGGCGGTCGCCCGTCGCGTCGAGCAGGAGGTCGGGCCGCCGGCCGAGCGCCTCGACGAGCAGGCCCGCACGGCCCGCCTGCCAGGCCGCGTCGGCGTGCGGGACCTGCGCGGGCAGCACGCCGCGGGCCGCGTGCGTCGACAGGTGCTGCGGCGGCACGATCGCGACGGGCGCGACGTCGGCGTGCACGGGCAGGCGCACGGCGCGCACGGCGCCGCCGTCGTCGGCCGACCACGCGAGCGTGCAGCCGCCGAGCAGCGCGGGGGCCGCGTTGTCGGGGTGCCCCTCCAGCTCGGTGGCCAGCGCGAGCACGTCGTCGTCGCCGAGCACGTCCGGGTCGCCGACCAGGCCCCGGGCCGCCAGCAGGCCCGCCACGACGGCGGCGGCCGACGAGCCGAGCCCCCGCCCGTGGGGGATCCGGTTGCGGCACACGAGGTGCAGGCCCGTCTGCGGCGCGCCCACGTGGTCGAGCGCGGCCCGCAGCGCGCGGACCACCAGGTGCCGCTCGTCGGCCGGGACCTCGCCGGCGCCCTCGCCCTCGACCTCGACGCGCACCTCGGACGAGCCGAGCGCACGCACGCCGAGGTCGTCGTGCAGGCCGAGAGCCATGCCGAGCGCGTCGAAGCCCGGGCCGAGGTTGGCGGACGTGGCGGGGACGCGGACCCGCACGTGCGCCGCGCGCAGACGCACGGGTCAGCCCAGGCCGAGCGCGTCGGCGATCGAGACGACGTCCGCGGACACCCGCACGGGGACGACCTCGCCGCCGTCGGCCGTGCGCAGCGCCCACTGCGGGTCCTTCAGCCCGTGCCCGGTGACGGTGACGACGATCCGGGCGCCGGCCGGCACCTCCCCCGCCTCGGCACGTGCGAGCAGGCCCGCGACGCCGGCCGCCGACGCCGGCTCCACGAACACGCCCGCCTCGGCGGACAGCACGCGGTGCGCGGCGAGGATCTGCTCGTCGGTGACGGCCGCGATGACGCCGCCGGAGACGTCGCGCGCCTCCTCCGCCTGCTGCCACGACGCGGGGTTGCCGATGCGGATCGCCGTAGCGATCGTCTCGGGCTGGTCGATCGGGTGACCCGCGACGATCGGCGCGGCACCCGCGGCCTGGAAGCCCCACATGACGGGCGTGCGCGTCGCGACGGCGGCCAGCGACGTGCCGGCGTCCAGGCCCGCGTACTCGCGGTAGCCCTTCCAGTACGCGGTGATGTTGCCGGCGTTGCCGACGGGCAGGACGTGCACGTCGGGCGCGTCGCCGAGGGCGTCGACGACCTCGAACGCCGCCGTCTTCTGCCCCTCGATGCGGTCGGGGTTGACCGAGTTGACCAGCTCGACGGGGTACGCCTCGGCGAGCTTGCGGGCCGCGATCAGGCAGTCGTCGAAGTTGCCGTCGACCTGCAGCAGGCGCGCGCCGTGCGCGATGGCCTGCGACAGCTTGCCCATCGCGATCTTGCCGTCCGGGACGAGCACCGCGCACAGCATCCCGGCGCGGGTGGCGTAGGCGGCCGCCGACGCGGACGTGTTCCCCGTCGACGCGCACACGACGGCCTTCGCGCCGCGGCCCGCGGCGGCCGACATCGCCGTCGTCATGCCGCGGTCCTTGAACGAGCCGGTCGGGTTCATGCCCTCGACCTTGAGGAACACCTCGGCGCCCGTGCGCTGCGACAGGACCGGCGCCGGCACGAGCGGCGTGCCGCCCTCGCCCAGCGTGACGACGCGCTCCTGGACGTGCGCGGGCAGGCGGTCGGCGTACTCGGCGATGACGCCGCGCCACTGGTGGGCCATGGGTTCCTCGGTTCGGTGCGGGCCCCGGTCGGGCGTCGGGGCGGTCGAGCAGGGGTGCGGGCTGGGGTGCGGGGCCGGCCGGCCGGCGGGTCGGTGCGGCGGCCCGTCAGAGCACGGGCAGCACGGAGACGACGCGGCGCACGACGTCGAGGGCGGCGACCGCCTCGACCGTGGCGCGCAGCGCGCGCTCCGGCGCCGTGTGCGTCGTGATGACGAGCGTCGCGAGGCGCACGTCGTCGGCGGCCGACGGGTCGACGGGCGGCGTCTGCCGGACCGCCTCGATCGAGACGTCGTGCTCGGCCAGCTCCGCGGCGACGCGCGCGAGGACGCCCGGCCGGTCGGCGACCTCGAGCCGCAGCTGGCAGCGCGTGCGGGCGTCGCCCGCGTCGAGCACCGGCAGGCCCGCGTACGACGACTCGACGGGGCCCTTGCCGCCGAGCACGCGGTGCCGCGCGACGGAGACGAGGTCGCCGAGCACGGCGGACGACGTGGGCGCTCCCCCGGCGCCGCGGCCGTAGAACATGAGCTCGCCGGCGGCCTCCGCCTCGACGAAGACGGCGTTGAACGCGCCGCGTACGTTCCCGAGCGGGTGGTCCGACGGCACGAGCGCGGGGTGCACGCGCACGAGCACGCCGCTGCCGTCCGCCGCGCGCTCCGCCACCGCGAGCAGCTTGACGACGTGCCCGGTGCGGGCGGCCCAAGCGACGTCGTCGGCGGTGACGCCGGTGATGCCGGTGCGGTCGACGTCGTCCATGCCGACGCGCGTGTGGAACGCGAGCGACGCGAGGATGGCCGCCTTCGCCGCGGCGTCGTAGCCCTCGACGTCGGCCGTCGGGTCCGCCTCCGCGTAGCCGAGCTGCTGCGCCTCGGCGACCGCGGCGTCGAGGTCGAGGCCGTCGGTGGCCATGCGGTCGAGCACGTAGTTGGTCGTGCCGTTGACGATGCCCAGCACGCGGCGCACCGTGTCGCCCGCGAGCGACTCGCGCACCGGGCGGACGATCGGGATGGCGCCCGCGACGGCGGCCTCGAAGTACAGGTCCACGCCGGCGGCGTCGGCGGCCGCGTACAGGGTGGGGCCGTCCTGCGCGAGCAGCGCCTTGTTCGCCGTCACGACGGACGCGCCGTGCTCGACGGCGCGCAGCAGCAGCGTGCGGGCCGGCTCGACGCCGCCCATCAGCTCGACGACGACGTCGGCCTTCTCGACGAGCGACGTGGCGTCGGCCGTGAGCAGCGCGCGGTCGACGACCGGGTCGCGCGGCGCGTCGACGTCCCGCACGGCGACGCCGACGAGCTCGAGGGGCGCGCCGGCGCGGGCGGCCAGGTCGTCGGCCTCCGTCACCAGGCGCCGCACGACCTCCGTGCCGACGACGCCGCAGCCGAGGACGGCGACGCGCAGGGGCGGGTGGGCGGACGACGGGTGCGGCACGTCTGCTGCCTCTCGTGGTGCGGGCGGAGGGCCCGGCCGGCGGGGGCCGGGCCGGGCGGCCCCAGGATAGGGGTGCCCCGGCCGGCGCCGTCCGGGTGTCCGCGCGGGACCCCCTCGACGCGGGCGCGCCCCCCGGAGGAGGCTGGCGCGGTGACCGGCGAACGCCTGTACCCCGTGCTCACCTTCCCCGACCTCGACGAGGCGCTCGACTTCTACGCCGCCCTCGGCTTCCGCACGACGTACCGCCAGCTGCGCCCGTACGCGTCCGGCGTCGTGCAGCGCGACGACATGGCGATCCACCTGAGCGGCGTCGACGGCTACGACCCGGCGGCGTCCCTGGGCAGCGCGATCGTGGTCGTGCCGGACGCGGGCGCGCTCTACGCGTCCTTCGCCGCCGGCCTGCGCGAGCGCTACGGACGGCTGCCGTCCGCGGGCGTGCCGCGCCTGCTGCGCCCGCGGCGCAAGCAGGGCACGACGACGGGGTTCACGGTCGTCGACACGGGCGGCAACTGGCTGCGCTTCTACGGCACCGCGGACGTGGCGGACGGGGACGCCGAGGACGGTGACGGCGCCACGCGGTCGACGGGCCTGGCGCGTGCGCTCGAGGTGGCGGCGCGGCAGGGCGACGCGCGCGGCGACGAGGCGACGGCCCTGGCCGTGCTCGAGCGGGCGCTCGTGCGGCACCCCGACGGCGCGCCGGAGGACCGCGTGCGGGTGCTGCTGTACCGCGCGGAGCTGCTCGTCCGCACGGGCGACCCGGACGCGGCGCGGGCGGCGCTGGACGCGGCGACGGCTGTCCCCCTCGACGCGGCGCAGCGTGCGGCGGTGGCGGACGACCTGGCGCACGGGCGGGAGGTCGTCGGCCCGGCGTGACGCGCGCCGTCGCGCGGGCGGGTGTCGTGGGCGGGTCGACGTCTCGCCTAGTGTCCTGACGTGACGTCAGACCGCCGTCCCGTGACCGCGGGCACCAGGGCCATGGGCACCACCACGGGCGCGCCCGCCGCGCCGTCCGCCGGCGACACCCTCTCCGCCGCGCTGCGCGCCGGCACGCGCGCCGAGCACGAGACCGCCGAGCGCTCCGCGTTCGTCGAGCACCTCGTCGCCGGCCGGCTCGACGTCGCCGCCTACGCCGACCTCGCCGCGCAGCAGCTCGCGGTCTACACGGCGCTCGAGGCCGCCGGGGACCGCCTGCGCGCGGCGGGTGGCGACGCCGGTCTCGTGCTCGACGAGCTGCGGCGCGTGCCCGCCATCGAGGACGACCTCGGGCACCTGTACGGCGCCCGCTGGCGCGACCGGGTACGGACGCTGCCCGCGACGGCCGCGTACGTCTCGCGCCTCGAGGAGGTCGCCGGGCTGCCCGCCTACGCGGCGCACGCCTACACGCGCTACCTCGGCGACCTGTCGGGCGGGCAGGTGCTGCAGCGCGTGCTCCAGCGGCACCACGGGCTCACCGGCCCGGGCGTCACGTTCTACGACTTCCCGCGGATCCACCGGCTCAAGCCGTTCAAGGACGTCTACCGCGAGCGCCTCGACGCGCTCCCCCTGACGGCGGACGAGCGCGCGGCCGTCGTCGAGGAGGCACGCGTCGCCTTCCGGCTCAACCAGGCGATGTTCGCCGACCTCGGCGCGGTGCACGTGCGCTGAGCGCGGCGCGTCGGTCGGCGCTCCGCGCGGGCGCGTCGGTCGGCGCCCCGCGCGGGCGCGTCAGTCGGCGGAGACGTCCAGCGCGAGCAGGTCGTCGACGGTCTCCCGCCGCACGAGCACGCGGGAGGCGCCGTCACGCACGGCGACGACCGGCGGTCGCGTGAGCAGGTTGTAGTTCGACGCCATCGACCGCCCGTACGCGCCGGTCGCGGGCACGGCGAGCAGGTCCCCCGCCCGGACGTCGCCGGGCAGCTGCACCTCGTGCACCACGATGTCGCCGCTCTCGCAGTGCTTGCCCACGACGCGCGCGAGCAGCGGCTCGGCGTCCGACGCGCGGCCGACGACCTCGGCGTGGTACGCCGCGCCGTACAGCGCGGGCCGGATGTTGTCGCTCATGCCGCCGTCGACGGAGACGTACGTGCGCACGCGGCCGTCGTCGAGGCGGACCGGCTTGACCGTGCCGACGCGGTACAGCGTGAGGCCGGCCGGGCCGACGATCGCGCGGCCGGGCTCGATGGACAGGCGCGGCAGGTCGGTGCCGAGCGCGCGCGCCGCGTCGGCGACCGCCCGGACGACCTCGTCGGCGACGCGCACCGGGTCGATCGCCTCCTCGCCCGGCAGGTACGCGATGCCGTACCCGCCGCCGAGGTCGACCTCCTCGACGAGCACGCCCGTGCGCCCCGCGAGGTCGGCCCGCAGCGCGAGCACCTTCTGCGCGGCGACGGCGAAGCCCGACGAGTCGAGGATCTGCGAGCCGATGTGCGAGTGGATGCCGAGCAGGTGCAGCTCCGGACGCGCGACGACGCGCAGCAGCGCGGTGAGCGCGGGGCTGTCGCCGCCGTCCGGCCCGGCGGCCAGGGACAGGCCGAACTTCTGGTCCTCGTGCGCCGTGGAGATGAACTCGTGGCCGCCGGCGTGCACGCCCGTCGTCACGCGCACCATCACGGGCGCGGCGGGGGTGTCCCGGCCGTCGGCGCGCCGGGCGGCGACGAGGTCGGCCAGGTGGTCCACCTCGACGAGCGAGTCGACGATGATGCGGCCCACGCCCGCGTCGAGGGCGGCGTGCAGCTCGGCGTCCGACTTGTTGTTGCCGTGCAGCCCGACGTGCGCGCCGGGGACGCCCGCGGCGAGCGCCACCGCGAGCTCTCCCCCGCTGGCCGTGTCGACGCCGAGGCCCTCGGCGTGCACCCACCGGGCGACCGCGCGGGACAGGAACGCCTTGCCGGCGTAGTACACGTCGACCGTCGTCCCGGCCGCGGCCGCGGCGGCGCCGAACGCCTCCCGGTAGGCCCGGGCGCGGGCGCGCAGGTCCGCCTCGTCCAGGACGTACGCGGGCGTGCCGTGCTCCGCGGCGAGGGCGTGCACGTCGACGCCCGCGACGCGCAGCGTGCCGTCGGCGTCCCGCGTGACGCCCGTCGACCAGGGCGCGCCCAGGGCGGTCGCGGCGCCGTCCGCCCGCGTGCCGGCGGCGCTCACATGCGCTCCGGCGCGCTCACGCCGAGCAGGGCGAGCCCGTTGGCGATGACCTGGCGCGTGGCGTCGTTGAGCCAGAGGCGCGTGCGGTGCACGTCCGTGACGTCCTCGTCGCCGAACGGGGTGACGCGGCGCTGGTCGTACCACTTGTGGTACGCGCCGGCGAGCTCCTCGAGGTAGCGCGCGACGCGGTGCGGCTCGCGCAGCTCGGCGGCCTGCGCGACGACGCGCGGCAGCTCGGCGATCTGCCCGAGCAGGACCGCCTCGGACTCGTGGTCGAGCAGCGACGCGTCGAAGCCGTCCTCGCGGCGCACGCCGGCCTCGGCGGCGTTGCGGGCCACGGACGCGGTGCGCGCGTGCGCGTACTGCACGTAGTAGACGGGGTTCTCGTTGCTCGCCCGCGTCAGCAGGTCGAGGTCGAGGTCGATCTGCTGGTCGCTCGACGAGCGGGAGAGCGAGTACCGCGCGGCGTCCACGCCGACCGCGTCGACCAGGTCGTCGATCGTCACGACCGTGCCCGCGCGCTTGCTCATCCGCACCGGCTGGCCGTCCTTGACGAGGTTGACCATCTGGCCGATCAGGAGCTCGAGGTTCACGTGCGGCGTGTCGCCGAACGCGGCGCACACGGCCATCATCCGGCCGACGTACCCGTGGTGGTCGGAGCCGAGCATGATGACGCAGCGGTCGAAGCCGCGCTCGCGCTTGTCGAGGTAGTAGGCGATGTCGCCCGCGATGTACGCGGCCTGGCCGTCGGACTTGAGGACGACGCGGTCCTTGTCGTCGCCGAACTCGGTCGTGCGCAGCCACGTCGCGCCGTCGGCCTCGTACATGTGGCCGGCCTCGCGCAGGCGGGCCACCGCCCGCTCGACGGCGCCGGACTCGTGCAGCGCGTCCTCGTGGAAGTAGACGTCGAACTCGACCCCGAAGTCGCGCAGCGACGCCTTGATCTCGTCGAACATCAGGTCGACGCCGCGCACGCGGAACGCCTCGACCGCCGCCGCGTCGTCGAGCGTGCGGGGGTCGGGCTCGCCGGCCGCCGCGGCGTCGGCGAGGATCCGCTCGGCGATGTCGGAGATGTACTGGCCGCCGTAGCCGTCCTCCGGGGCCTCCTCGCCGCGGGCACGCGCGAGCAGGGAGCGCGCGAAGCGGTCGATCTGCGCGCCGTGGTCGTTGAAGTAGTACTCCCGCGTGACGTCGGCGCCCGAGGCCTGGAGCACGCGGGCGAGGCTGTCGCCCACGGCGGCCCACCGCACACCGCCGATGTGGATCGGGCCGGTCGGGTTCGCGGAGACGAACTCGAGGTTCACCTTGAGGCCCGCGAACGACGCGTTGTGCCCGTACCCCGCACCCTGCTCGACGACCGAGCGCGCCAGCTCGCCGGCGGCCGCCGCGTCGAGCCGGATGTTGAGGAAGCCGGGCCCGGCCACGTCGACGGCCGCGACGCCCGGGACGTCGGCGAGGCGCCGCGCCAGCTCCTCGGCGAACGCGCGCGCGTTTGTCCCGGCCTTCTTCGCCAGCTGCAGCGCGACGTTCGTCGCCCAGTCGCCGTGCTCGCGCTGGCGGGGACGCTCCAGGTGCACCTTGGCCGGCACGGCGGCCGGGTCGAGGGCGAACGTGCCGTCGTCGACGGCGTGCACGAGGGCGGCGCGCAGGGCGTCGGCGAGCTGGTCGGGAGTCACCCCCGGATCGTACCGAGCGCACCCGCGCGGCCCGGCGCGCGTTCACCCCCGGCGGACGGTGACGACGCGCACGCCGCGCCGCCCGCGGCCGGCCGGCGGGCGGGTCGGTGGGGCGGGGGCGGCGCGCCCGGACGAGGGTCTGGTCGGAACGGTTCGAGACGTGTTGACTGCATCCCCTGACGTCAGCGCGCCGCGGCCCCCGACCGGCGGCGCGCGCACCGCCGAGACACCCCCTGAGGAGGCCGCCGCCGATGGCGCGTCGCACCGGACTCATCGACACCGCCGTCGACGCCCTCCGGTCGCGCATCGCCTCGGGCGAGTGGCCCGTCGGGGCGCGGATCCCGCCCGAGCCGGCGCTCGTCACGCTGCTCGGCGTCGGCCGCAACACGGTCCGCGAGGCCGTGCAGTCCCTGGTGCACGCCGGGCTGCTCGAGCGGCGGCAGGGCTCGGGCACGTACGTGCTCTCCGCGTCCGAGCTGGCCGTGACGATGAGCCGGCAGATCGCCGACGCGCGGCAGCGCGACGTCGTCGAGGTGCGCCGCGCGCTCGAGATGGAGGCCGCGCGCCTTGCCGCCCACCGACGCACCGCGACCGACGTCGGCGAGCTCCTGCAGCACCGCGACGCCCGCGCCGAGGCCTACCGCGCGGGCGACCTCGACCGCATGGTCGCCACCGACCTGGCGCTGCACCGCACGATCGTGCGGACCGCCGGCAACCCGGTCCTGCGGTCCCTCTACGACAACCTGCTCGACGCGATCGGCGAGAACATCCGGTTCAACTTCGTCACCGACGCGCACGGGCACGACTCGCACGACGGCCTCGTCGAGGCGATCGTCGCGGGCGACGAGCAGCGGGCCGTGGCGGAGACGTCCGGCTACCTCTCGGCCCTCATCGCGGAGCGCTGACCCGACCTCCGGCGCCCGACCCTCCGGCCTCCCGGCGTCCGCCCCACCGGCCTCGCTCTCGCCGGCCCCCCTCTCGCACGCCCTCGTCCCACCGAGTGCGGCACCCTCCACCGAGTGCGGGTGGTGCACCTGCCGCGCTCGGTGGGACGTGCCGCGCTCGGCGCCGGCAGGGCGGGTCGGTGCGGGGACGGCGGGTGCGGGGACGGGTATCCCCGTGACGACGCGGGCGCCTGGCCTGGTAGTCTCGGTGCTCGCGTCGACGGCCCTGCGCCGTACGCACGCCGCGCGCCCGTAGCTCAGCGGATAGAGCGTCTGCCTCCGGAGCAGAAGGTCGAAGGTTCGAATCCTTTCGGGCGCACCACCACGAGGGCCGCACCGCCGACGGC
>NZ_JBHUZW010000118.1:0-12172 GCF_042667215.1 Cellulomonas sp. NPDC057328
GCACGTGGGGTGCGCGGCCCGTGACCGTGCCGGTGTCGCCGCGTCGGGTCAGAGACCGAGCTCCGACTCGAACGCGCCCTCCTCGAGGCGGTTCTTCACCGCGGTGAGGTAGCGCGAGGCGTCCGCGCCGTCGACGAGCCGGTGGTCGTACGACAGGCAGAGGTAGCACATCGACCGGATGGCGATGACCTCCTCGCCGTCGGCGTCCTTGACCACGACGGGGCGCTTGACGATCGCGCCCGTGCCGAGGATCGCGGAGGTGCCGCCGGGCACGATCGGCGTGTCGATGATCGCGCCGCCCGAGCCGGTGTTGGTGACGGTGAACGTCGCGCCGCTCAGCTCGTCCGGCGTGACCTTGTTCGCCCGCGTGCGGGCGGCGAGGTCGGCAATCTTGCGCGAGATGCCGGCGATGTTGAGGTCGCCCGCGTCGCGGATGACCGGCACGAGCAGGCCGCGCTCGGTGTCGACCGCGATGCCGACGTTCTCCTGGCCGTGGTACGTGATCGTCTTGTCCTCGAGCACGCCGTTGACCTTGGGGTAGGTCTTGAGCGCCTCGACGGCCGCCTGGACGAAGAACGGCAGGAACGTCAGGTTGACGCCCTCGCGCTTCGCGAAGTCGGCCTTGGCGCGGGCGCGCAGACGGGCGATCTTCGTGACGTCGACCTCGACGACCGTGGTGAGCTGCGCCTGCGTGTGCAGGGCCTCGACCATGCGCTCGGCGATGATCTGGCGCAGCCGGCTGGCCTTCTCGGTCGTGCCGCGCAGCGGCGACACGGCCGGTGCCGCGGCCTGCGGAGCCGCGGCCGCCGCGGGTGCGGCAGCGGGGGCGGACTTCGCCGCCTCCTCGGCCTTGCGGGCCTCCTCCGCCTGGCGGGCCGCCTCGAGGACGTCCTCCTTGCGGATGCGGCCGCCGACGCCCGTGCCGGTGAGCGTGGACACGTCCACGCCCTTCTCGGCGGCGAGCTTGCGCACCAGCGGCGTCAGGTACGAGCCACCGGCCGTCGCGCCGGGCGACTGCTGGTTCTGCTGCGACGTCGGCTGCTGCGAGGCCGCCTCCTGGGCCGCCGGGGTCTCGCCGGCGGCCTGCGCCGACTCGACCTCGGGCGCCGGTGCCTCGTAGCCACCGGGCTGCGGAGCGGCCTCCGCCTGCGCGGACTCCTGCTGCGCGGGCTCGGGCGTGGCGGCCGGCTTCGGCTCGGCATGAGCCTGCGGCGCCGGGGTCGTGTCCTGCGCGGGAGCGGCGTCCTGCGACGGCGCGGCGTCCTGCGCGGGCGCGGCGCCCGAGCCGACCACGGCGAGGACGGCGCCGACCTCGACGGTCTCGTCCTCCTGCACGCGGATCTCCTGGAGCGTGCCGGCGACCGGCGACGGGATCTCCGTGTCGACCTTGTCCGTGGAGATCTCGAGCAGGGGCTCGTCGACCTCGACGGTGTCGCCGACCTGCTTGAGCCAGCGGGTGACGGTGCCCTCGGTGACGGACTCGCCGAGCGCGGGGAGGCGGACCTCCTCGCCGCCCTGCGCGCCGCCGCCGGACGGCTGCTCGCCGGACGGCGCGGGCTGGGACTCGGGCGCGGAGGACTCCGAGGGCGCCGGGGCGTCCTCGTGCTCCTCGACGCTCTGCACGGCCGACGTCTCCGCCGCGGTCTCCTCGGGCTGCGACTGCTGCGCGGGCTCGTCCTGCTGCGCGGGCTGCTCGGCCGACTGCTGCGGGGCCTCGCCGGACGCCTGGTCCGACGCGCCGGCGCCCTCGCCGGAGCCGATCACGGCCAGGGTGGCGCCGACCTCGACGGTCTCGTCCTCCTGGACGAGGATCTGCTCGAGCACGCCCGCGACGGGCGAGGGGATCTCGGTGTCGACCTTGTCGGTCGAGATCTCGAGCAGCGGCTCGTCGACCTCGACGGTGTCGCCGACGTTCTTCAGCCAGCGGGTGACGGTCCCCTCGGTGACGGACTCACCGAGGGCGGGAAGCTGCACGTTCTCGGACATGACCGCTCGTCTCTCCTTCGAATCGGGTCAGTTGTGGGCGTGCAGCGGCTTGCCGGCGAGAGCCAGGAAGGCCTCGCCGAGCGCCTCGTTCTGCGTCGGGTGGGCGTGCACGAGGGCGGCGACGTCCTCGGGGTACGCCTCCCAGTTCACGATGAGCTGGCCCTCGCCGATGAGCTCGCCGACGCGCGCGCCGATCATGTGCACGCCGACGACCGGCCCGTCCTTCTGCCGGACGAGCTTGACGAAGCCCTGGGTGGCGAGGATCTGGCTCTTGCCGTTCCCGCCGAGGTTGTACTCGAGCGTCTCGACGTTGTCGGCGCCGTGCACCTCGACCGCGCGGGCCTCCGTGAGGCCGACCGAGGCGACCTCGGGCTCGGAGTAGGTGACGCGGGGGATGCCCGACTCGACGAGGACCGGCGGGTTGAGGCCCGCGATCTCCTCGGCCACGAAGATGCCCTGCTGGAACCCGCGGTGCGCGAGCTGCAGGCCGGGGACGATGTCGCCGACCGCGTAGATGTTGGCGACGCCCGTGTGCAGGCGCTCGTCGGTGATGACGAACCCGCGGTCGAGCGTGATGCCCTGCTCCTCGAAGCCGAGGCCGGACGTGCTCGGGCCGCGGCCGACCGCGACGAGCAGCAGGTCGGCGTCGAACGTCTTGCCGTCCTCGAGCGTGACGTGCACGCCGTTGTCGTCCTGCGTGACGCCCGAGAACCGGGTGCCGAGGTTGAACTTGATGCCGCGCTTGCGGAACGCGCGCTCGAAGGCCTTCGACAGCGCCTCGTCCTCGTTCGGGACGAGGTGGGGGAGCGCCTCGATGATCGTGACGTCCGCGCCGAACGACTTCCAGACGCTCGCGAACTCCGACCCGATGACGCCGCCGCCGAGGATGATCGCGGACTTCGGCACGAAGTCGAGCTGGAGCGCCTGGTCCGACGTCATCACCCGGCCGGCGATCTCCAGGCCGGGCAGCGAGCGGGCGTAGGAGCCGGTGCCGAGCACGATGTGCTCGCCCGTGAGGGTGCGGTCGCCGACCTGCACGGTGTTCGGGCCGGTGAGCTTGCCCCAGCCCTCGACGACCTCGATCTTGCGCGACTTGATGAGGCCCTGCAGGCCCTTGTACAGGCGGGCGATGACGCCGTCCTTGTACTTGTTCACGCCGTTCATGTCGATGCGCTCGAGGTGCGTGTGCACCCCGAAGGCCTCGCCCTCGCGGGCGTTGTCCGCGACCTCGGCGGCGTGCAGCAGCGCCTTGGTCGGGATGCAGCCGTTGTGCAGGCAGGTGCCGCCCACCTTGGCGGCCTCGACGAGGGCCACGGTCTTGCCGAGCTCTGCGGCGCGCAGCGCGGCTGCGTAGCCGCCGCTGCCTCCGCCCAGGACGACGATGTCGAAAGCGGTGCCGGTGTCGGCCACGTGCTACTCCTCGCAGGCTGTGGGTTCGGGCTGCCGCCCCATCTTGGCATCCTCCCTGGGCACGGACGAACCCGCCGCCCGTGCGGGTCGTGTGAGTCGGGCGACAGTCGTCCCATGACTGGACGCGTCGGGAGTCGTCCCGGCGACGCCCAGGTGACGCCCAGCCGCCGTCGGTAGTCTGCGGCGCATGGGTCTGTTCTCGCGCCGCCGCCGGTCCGCGCGCGGCACCGCGCCCGCCGGCGCGCCCGATGTCGTACCCGACCGGGAGGCGCGGGCCGCGACGCTCGCCTACCTGCGGGACTTCGTCGCGACGCGGGTCGGCGTCGAGGCGTACGTGGAGCCCCGCACCAACGTCACCCAGACGACGATCATGCTCGTCGCCACCGACGGCGAGTGGACCCGTCGCAAGGTGCCGGACGAGCGCACGGCGGGCACACTCGCCCGCGAGCTCGGCATCCCCGTCTACGACGTGCAGCGCACCGGCTACCCGCAGCGCGTGCGGGACTGGAACACGCGGCAGCGCATCGAGCGCCGGCGCCGGGCGGCCGAGCGCGGCTGACGCGCCCGGCCCCCGGCGTCCCGGTCAGGCGCGCTGCTCGAGCAGGCGCACGAGCGTCCGGACGCCGACCCCCGTGCCGCCGACCGGCGTGTAGCCGTGCGGCGCACGCTCGTTGAACGCGGGGCCCGCGATGTCGAGGTGCGCCCACGGCGTCGACCCGACGAACTCCTGCAGGAAGATCCCGGCGGTGAGCATCCCGCCGAAGCGGTCCCCGATGTTCGCGAGGTCGGCGACCTTCGACTTCAGGCCCGCGCGCAGGTCCGCGGGGAGCGGCATGGGCCAGAACTGCTCGCCCGCCTCCTGCGCCGCCGTGACGACCTCGGCGCGCGCCGCGTCGGTGCCCATGACCGCCGACACGCGGTTGCCCAGCGCGACCATCTGCGCGCCCGTCAGGGTCGCGATGTCGAGGACGAGGTCGGGGCCCTCCTCGACCGCGGCGACGAGCCCGTCGGCCATGACGAGGCGACCCTCGGCGTCGGTGTTGAGCACCTCCACCGTCTTCCCGCCGCGGATCGTGATGACGTCCGACGGACGCTGGGCCGTGCCGGACGGCATGTTCTCCGCGAGGCACAGCCACCCGGTGACGGCCACGGGCAGGCCCAGGCGGGCCGCCGCGAGCACCGTGTGCAGCACCGCGGCGGCACCGGCCATGTCGGACTTCATGGCCTCCATGCCGGCCGCCGGCTTGATGGAGATGCCGCCCGAGTCGAACGTGATGCCCTTGCCGACCAGCGCGACCGTGGCGCGCGGCCGGGAGGGCGCCCACGCGACGCGCACCAGGCGAGGCCCGCGGGCCGAGCCCTGCCCGACGCCGACGAGGCCGCCGTAGCCGCCCGCCGCCAGCGCCTTGTCGTCGAGCACGGAGATCTTGAGGCCGCGCACGCCGGCCTCCTTCACCGCGGCCTTCGCCAGGTCGGCGAACGCCGCGGGGTAGAGGTCGTTGGGCGCGGCGTTGACGAGGTCGCGCGTGCCGTGGACGGCGGCGGCGAGGACCTCGGCGCGCGCGAGTGCGTCCTTGGCGGCGCGGTCGCCGGCGCCCGGGGCCACGACCTGGAGGCGCGCGACGGGACCGGCGGCCTCCGGGCCGTCGCCGGTGCGGTAGCGCGTGTACGTGTAGGCGCCGAGGAGGGCGCCCTCCGCGACCGCGGCCACGTCGTCGGCACCGGTCACCGGCAGGGCGAGCGCGACGGACGCGGTGCCGGCGAGCTCGCGGGTGGCGGCGCCGGCCGCGCGGCGCAGCGTCTCTGGTCCGAGGGCGTCGGCCGGCCCGACGCCGGTGAGGACGAGCACCGCCGCCGCGAGGCCCGTGGCCGGCACGCGGCGCACCTCGTCGGGCGCGCCGGTGAGCCCCAGCGTGCGGGCGTCGCGCACGAGCGCGGCCCGCAGCTCGGCCGGCAGGGTGCCGCCGTCCAGCAGCTCGGGGCCGCCGTCACGGGTGCCGACGGCCACCACGAGGGCGTCGACGGCGAGGCGGGCAGGGTCCTGGCTGGTCAGCGAGATCACGTGCCGATCGTAGACGGCGCCCCCGGCGGGCGCGGGTACGGTGGGGCACCGTGCTCGTCCCCCTCGTGTGGCTCGTCGTGGCCACGTGCGTCGCCCTCGCCGCCTGGGCCGGCTGGTTCGTCGTCCGCGACCGTGCCGTCGTCCTCCGCCAGCTGTGGGGCGCCGCCGTCGTGGAGGGGCTGCTCGTGGTGCAGGCCGTCGTGGCGGGCGTGCTGCTGGTGACCGGCCCGGCCGAGGTCGACGGCGTCCTGTTCTGGGGGTACGTCGCCACCCAGCTGATCGTGCTGCCGATCGCCGCGGCCTGGGCCTTCGCCGAGCGGACGCGCTGGAGCTCGGTCGTGCTCGTCGTCGCCGCCCTGACGGTGGCGTTCCTCGAGTACCGGCTGCTGCAGATCTGGGGTGCCGCGTGAGCGCGCCGGCGCGGGGGACGGGTCACGGCCCCGGCCGCCTCCTCGTCGCCGTGTACGGCGTGCTGGCGCTCGCCGCCACCGCGCGCGGCCTGTACCAGGTCGCGACGAAGCTCGACGAGGCGCCGGTCGCGTACGTCCTGTCGCTGCTGGCGGGCGTCGTGTACGTCGTCGCGACCGTGGCGCTCGCCACCGACCGCCGGCGCCTCGCCTGGGCGACCGTCCTCGTCGAGGCGGTCGGGGTGGTCGTCGTCGGCACGCTCTCGCTCGTCGACGTCGGCGACTTCCCCGACGAGACCGTGTGGTCGGCGTTCGGCCGCGGGTACGGGTACGTGCCGCTCGTCCTGCCGGCCCTCGGGCTGCTGTGGCTGTGGCGGACGGGACGGCGGTCGACGGGCGGTGCCGCTCACGACCCGGCCGCCCACGACCCGGCAGCGGACGGCCCGTCCGCGGACGGCCCGGCCCGCGACGGCGGCCTCGACTAGGTTGGTCGGCGTGTACCGCCTGCTCTTCGACCTCGTGCTGCGCCGCCTGGACCCCGAGCAGGCGCACCACCTCGCGTTCCGGCTGATCCGCGGCGTCGCCGCCGTGCCGGGGCTCTCGCGCGTCGTGGCCGCCGCGTTCGCGCCGCCGCCGGCGGGCGCCGTCGAGGTGTGGGAACGTCGCTTCCCGTCCCGCTTCGGCCTCGCCGCGGGCTTCGACAAGGACGCCCACGGCGTGCGGGGGCTGACGATGCTCGGGTTCGGCTTCGTCGAGGTCGGCACCGTGACCGCGCACCCGCAGCCCGGCAACGAGCGGCCCCGCCTGTGGCGCGTCCTCGAGCGGCGCGCGCTGCGCAACCGCATGGGGTTCAACAACGAGGGGTCCGCGGCGGTGGCCGCCCGCCTGCGCCGGCTGCGCGCGACGCCGCACGGCCGGCAGCTCGTCGTGGGCGTCAACATCGGGAAGACGAAGGTCACGCCCCCGGAGGGCGCGGCGGCCGACTACGCCACGAGCGCCGGCCGGCTCGCGCCGTACGCCGACTACCTCGTGGTGAACGTGTCGTCGCCGAACACGCCGGGCCTGCGCGACCTGCAGGCGGTCGACGCCCTGCGTCCGGTGCTCGAGGCGACGCGCGTCGCCGCCGACGAGGCCACGGCGCGCGCCGGCCGCGCGCCCGTGCCGGTCCTGGTCAAGATCGCGCCCGACCTCAGCGACGACGACGTCGACGCGGTGGCCGACCTCGTCGCCGAGCTCGGGCTCGACGGCGTCGTCGCGGTGAACACGACGATCGCGCACGACCTCGGCCCGGGCGGTCTGTCGGGGCCACCGGTGCTCGCTCGGGGCCTGGACGTGGTGGCGCGGCTGCGCACGCGCCTCGGCGAGGAGGCCGTGGTGATCGGCGTCGGCGGCATCACCACGCCCGCCGACGCCCGCGAGTACCTGGCCGTCGGCGCGACGCTGGTCCAGGGGTACACGGGGCTGGTCTACGAGGGCCCCGCCTACGCGGCGCGCATCACGCGCGCGCTCGCCGCCGACGCGGCGCGGCGTCCGGTGGTGGCGCGGTGAGCGTGCGACCGCGGTGGCGGTGGCGGCTGGCGGACGCGTCCGGCGCCGCGCTGGAGCGGCCGACGAGCCCGGTCTTCCTCGCGCGCTTCGACGCCGAGCAGTGGCTCGGCGAGCACTGGCGCGGGCTCGCCGCCCAGGGGGTGCGGTCCGCGACGGTGGAGCACGACGGGCAGCCGCAGGGCACGCCGATCGAGCTGCCGACGCCCTGACGTCGGCGACCCCCGCGGTGCGCCGGGTCGCCCGGCCGTGCGGCCGGGTCCCCGCTCAGACGAGCGCGGGCGCGCCGCGCCCGGTCGCCGGTGCGGCCGTCGGGTCGAGCACCGCCCACGCGGCCGCCAGCCCGTCGACCGCGCGGCGCAGCATGTCCGGCGGCTGCGAGAACGGCACGCGCAGGTGGTCCTCGAACGTGCCGTCGACGCCGAAGGCCGTGCCGGGGACGATCCGCACGCCGTGCGCGTGGGCGACGGCGCTGAGCGCCGACGACACGGGGGCGCCCAGGTCGATCCACGTCGACAGGCCGCCGGCCGGCACGGGCACGCGCCACGCGGGCAGCGCCTCGGCCAGGGCGTCGAGGAGCACGCCCCGCTGACGGCGCACCGCCTCCAGCCGCGCCGCGAGGACCTCGTCCGCGTGCGCCAGCAGCTCCGTGGTGACGAGCTGGTCGAGCACGGACGAGCCGATGTCGACGTACGCGCGCCGCTGCGCGAGGCGCCCCACGAGGTCGGGGTGGGCGCGCACCCAGCCGACGCGCAGGCCGCCCCAGAACGACTTCGACGCCGAGCCGACCGTGACGACGAGGTCGTCGTCGGCGCGGCCGGCGAACGGCGGCGGCGGGGGGCCGTCGAGCGTGAGGTCGGTGAGCGTCTCGTCGCCCACCACGACGGTGCGCGTGCGCCGCGCGAGGTCGCGCACGCGGGCGCGGGCGTCCGCGTCGAGGCTCGTCCCCGTCGGGTTGTGGTGGTCGGGGACCAGGTAGACGAGCCGTGGCGCGGTCTGGCGGACGGTGGAGGCGAGGAGCTCGACGTCGAGCCCGGTGGGCGTCACGGGCACCGGCACGGGGCGGGCGCCGGCGCCCCGGGCCGCGTCGATCGCGTGCGGGTACGTCGGGTGCTCCACGACGACGCGGTCCCCGGGGCCGGCGAGGGTCACCATGAGGAGGTGGATCGCCTCCTGCGCACCGGTCGTCACGAGGATCTGCTCCGGACGCGTCGGGACGCCGCGGGCGGTGCAGCGGTCCGCGACCGCCTGCCGCAGGGCCGGCAGGCCGAGCGGCAGGTACCCGGTGTCGGCGAGGTGGCGCGGCAGCTGGTCGAGCGCGGCGGCGCACGCGGCGGCGAGCTGCGGGGGAGCGAAGGGGGCGGCGGCCGACAGGTCGACGAGGCCGGTATCGACCGTGCCCAGCGTCGTGGGGGCCCGGTCGCCCGTGCCGGGCGGCAGCGTCGTCACCGTGCCGGACCCGCGGCGGCTCACGAGGAAGCCCTCGTCGCGCAGCAGGTCGTAGGCGGCCGTCACGGTCGTGCGCGACACGGCGAGGCACTCGGCGACCTCGCGCTCGCCGGGCAGCCGGGTGCCGAGCGGGAGCGTGCCGGTGCGGACCAGGCCGCGCACGCCGTCGGCGAGCGCCTGGTACGCCGGGCCGGGGCGCTCCCACCGCCCGAGCAGCGACCGCAGACGGGTGCCGTTGACGCGACGGTCGACGGGCGACACCGGGCTCATGCAAGCCACTATCCTGGAAGTGGCTATGGAGGACAAGGCCAGAACGCCGCCAGGCTTCTCGGTATGGCCTTCTCGACCGTCATCGCCGTGCTCGCCGTCGCCGTCCTGGCCGTCGTGCTCGCCGTCGCGCTCGCGCGGACCGTGCGGGACGACGGCCTCGGCCACCGTCCACCGCCGCCCGTGCGGCCCACCTCCCCGGGAGACCCGTGGTGACCGACCCCCACGCCCGCCGCGCCGGCCTGCGCCGCGCGGCCCAGCTCCTCGGCGGCCTCGTGCTCTACGCCGCGTCCATCGTGCTGCTCGTCCGTGCGGAGCTCGGCTCCATGCCGTGGGACGTGCTGTCGCAGGGCGTCGTCCGCGTCACCGGCTGGTCCTTCGGCACGGTCACGGTCGTGCTGTCGTTCGTCGTCTTCGCCTGCTGGGTGCCGCTGCGGCAGCGTCCCGGCATCGGCACCGTGGCCAACGTCGTGGTCATCGGTGCGCTGCTCGACCCGTTCCTCGCCCTCGCGGCGCGCCTGCCCGACCCGCTGCCGCTGCCCGCCGCGATCGGGCTCGTCGTGCTCGGCGTGCTGACGAACGCGCTCGCGACGTCGCTGTACGTCGGTGCGCGCCTCGGCCCCGGCCCGCGCGACGGCCTCATGACCGGCATCGTCGCGCGGACGGGCTGGCCGCTGCGGCTCGTGCGTGGCTCGATCGAGGTCGTCGTCGTCGCCGTCGGGTGGGCGCTGGGCGGCACGCTGGGGTTCGGCACGCTCGCGTACGCGCTGGCCATCGGCCCGCTCGTGCACGCGCTCCTGCCGCGGCTCAGCGTCCCGGAGCGTCCCGCGGCGGCCGCGGACGGCGCCGGCACGCCCGGTGCCGCCGGTGTGCCCGCCGTCGACGGTGCGGCGGAGCCCGACGTCGGCGGACCGGTGCAGCCGGACGCCGGCGGTGCGGTGGAACCGGTGGGGCGCTGAACCTGGTGCGGTGCGCGCCCGTGCGGTGTCAGGACGGGTACTGGCCGTGCTTGACCTGCGGCTTCGGCAGGCGCGACGGACGCACCTGGAACGCGCGCAGGACGGCGTACATCGTCATGCCGGTCGGGATCTGCGCCGCGTCGAAGCGTGCGTGCAGCCGCTTCTTCAGCCCGCGCCACATCAGCCAGCCGTCGACGATCGCGGCGATGATGAAGACGTAGAGGATCGCCAGCGAGAGGAACGCGAGCGTGGGGGCGGCGGCCGCCGTGACCATCTGCAGCACGAGGAACACGGCCGCCACCGGCAGGAAGAACTCGCCGAGGTTCCAGCGGGCGTCGACGTGGTCGCGCACGTAGCGACGGACCGGGCCGCGGTCGCGCGCGGGCATGTGCCGCTCGTCGCCGGTGCGCATCGCCTGGTACTCGAGCTCGCGCTGCGCGCGCTGCTTGGTGCGGGCCGACTTCGCGGCGGCGCGACGGTCCTCGGGGACGAGGGGCCGGCGGTTGCGGGCCTCGGCCTCCTTGCGCGTCGGCGTCGGACGCCCCTTGCCGGACCGGAGGTCGTCGGCCGTCGACGGCGACGACGCGGGGTCCGACGGCTGCGGTGCCGCGGTGGTGGGCGGGGGGTCCTGCTTGCGTCCGAACACCCGCCCAGGGTAGTCGAGTAGCGTGCCGGGACGTGACGTCCACCCCCGCCCCCACCGGTTCCCCGTCCCCGCTGCCCGCCGACCGCGTCGCGGCCCTGCGCGAGCGGACCGCCGCCCTCTTCGCCGGCGTCCGCGCGGACCTCGAGGCGCTCGTGCGCATCCCGAGCGTCTCCAACGCGGAGTTCGACCCGTCGCACGTCGAGGCGTCGGCCGCGGCCGTCGCGGACCTCCTGCGCGGCGCCGGCGTCCCGGAGGTGCAGGTGCTGCGCGTGCCGCGCGCGGACGGCACGCCCGGTGCTCCGGCCGTCGTGGCGCGCCGCCCCGGCCCGGCCGGTGCGCCCACCGTCCTGCTGTACGCGCACCACGACGTGCAGCCGCCCGGCGACGCGGCGGACTGGGACACGGCGCCGTTCGAGCCCACGCAGCGCGGCGAGCGGCTGTTCGGCCGCGGCGCTGCCGACGACAAGGCGGGCGTCATGGCGCACGTCGGTGCGCTGCGCGTGCTCGCCGACGAGCTGGGCGTCGGCGTGACGGTGTTCGTCGAGGGGGAGGAGGAGGTCGGGTCGCCGACGTTCGTCGACTTCCTGCACGCGCACCGCGAGCTCCTGGCGGCCGACGTCATCGTCGTCGCCGACTCCACGAACTGGCGGGTGGGCGTGCCCGCCCTCACGACGTCGCTGCGCGGGCTGGCCGACCTGGTCGTCGAGGTCGCCGTGCTCGACCACGCGGTCCACTCCGGCATGTTCGGCGGGCCCGTCCTCGACGCGCCCACGCTGCTGGCGCGGCTGCTCGCCACGCTGCACGACGAGCACGGCGACGTCGCCGTCGAGGGGCTGGTCCGCGCGGCGGACCCGGCCGTCGACATGGAGGAGGACGCGCTGCGCGCGGACGCGGGCGTGCTGCCGGGCGTGCGGCTGGCCGGCACCGGGCCCCTCACGGCGCGGCTGTGGACGCGCCCCGCGATCGGCGTCATCGGCATCGACGCCCCGCGGGTCGCGAGCGCCTCGAACACGATCACGCCGCGGGCGTCGGCCAAGCTGTCCGTCCGCCTCGCCCCGGGCCAGGACCCGGCTGCCGCGCTGGCGGCCGTGACGGCGCACCTGCACGCCCACGCGCCCTTCGGCGCCCGGGTGACGGTGCACGACGGCGAGCTGGGCAAGCCGTTCCAGGCGGCGGGCGACTCGCCGGCCGCCGGCGCGGCGCGCTGGGCGCTCGGCGAGGCGTGGGGGACCCCGTCGGTCGACGTCGGCGTCGGCGGGTCCATCCCGTTCATCAGCGACCTGCTCGACGTCTACCCGGACGCCGCGATCCTCGTCACGGGCGTCGAGGACCCGGACTCCCGCGCGCACGGCGCGAACGAGTCGGTGCACCTCGGCGAGCTCGAGCGCGTCGTCCTGGCGGAGGCCCTGCTGCTGGCGTCGCTCGCACCGCGGGCCTGACC
>NZ_JBHUZW010000119.1:0-12133 GCF_042667215.1 Cellulomonas sp. NPDC057328
GACAGGTCCCCGAGGCCGTGCGGCGCGCCCGCCACGGGGTGGTGCGCACCGGTCCCCGGTGGCCGCACCACCCGTCCCCCGGGGCGTGAGGACGCGCCCGCCAGCCCGTACGGAGGCCTGATGTCCACCCAGTCCACGCTCGACGACACCTCGACCGCCGCCGGCGACGGCGACGCGCCGGGCCGGCGGCGCCGCCGGCGCCCACCGGGCGCGCCGCACGCGTCGGGCACGGTCGGCGGCCTCGTCGCCAAGCTCGTCCTCATGGCGGTCGTCAACGCCTTCGGGGTGTTCGCGATCCTCGCGGCGTGGAACGAGGAGTCCTACGGGATCCTCGCGGCGATGGTCGCCCTGCTCGTCGCGGCCGACTGGGTGTACTTCTCCCGGCGCACGCTGCCGCTGAAGTACGTGCTGCCCGGCCTCGCCTTCCTGCTCGTCTTCCAGGTGTACGTGGTCGCGTACACGGGCTGGGTCGCCTTCACGAACTACGGCGACGGGCACAACTCGACGAAGGAGCACGCGATCGAGGCGCTGCTCGTGCAGAACGAGCGCCGCGTCGAGGGTTCCGCGACCTACCCCCTCACGGTGGTCGAGCGCGACGGCGCGCTCGGGTTCGCACTCGTCGACGAGGACGGCGACGTCCGCGTGGGCACGGCGGACGAGCCGCTGGCGTCGGTCGACGGAGCGACGACCGACGGCGACGCCGTGACGGCCGTACCCGGCGCCCAGTTGCTCGACCGGCGTCAGGTGCTCGAGCGTCAGGACGAGGTCACGACGCTGCGCGTCCCGTTCTCCGACGACCCGGAGGACGGGTCGATCCGCACGCAGGACGCGCGCACCGGCTACGTCTCCACGTCGACCCTCGAGTACGACGCCGAGGCCGACACGATGACGGACGTGACGACGGGCACGGTCTACGCGCCCGACGACGACGGCTGGTTCCTCGCGCCGGACGGGCAGCGGCTCAACGTCGGCTGGCGGGTCCCCGTCGGCGTCGACAACTTCGCGACGGCGTTCGGCGACAGCCGGTACGCCGGGCCGTTCCTCAAGATCCTCGCCTGGACGTTCGCGTTCGCGATCCTGTCGGTCGTCACGACGTTCCTGCTGGGCCTGTTCCTGGCGATCACGTTCAACGACACGCGGCTGCGCGGGCGCCGGATCTACCGGACCCTGCTGATCTTCCCGTACGCGATCCCCGGCTTCCTCGCCGCGCTGCTGTGGTCCGGGATGCTCAACCGGTCGTTCGGGTTCGTCAACCAGGTGCTCCTCGGCGGCGCGGACGTGCCGTGGCTGACCGACCCGTGGCTGGCGAAGCTGTCCGTGCTGCTGGTGAACCTCTGGCTCGGGTTCCCGTACATGTTCCTCATCTGCACGGGTGCGCTGCAGTCGCTGCCGGGCGACGTGATGGAGGCGGCCAAGGTCGACGGCGCGGGGCGCTGGCGCACCTGGCGCTCGGTGACGCTGCCGCTGCTGCTGGTGGCGACGACGCCGCTGCTCATCTCGTCGTTCGCCTTCAACTTCAACAACTTCACGCTCATCTACATGCTCACGAACGGCGGGCCGCGCTTCGCGGACGCGTCGGTGCCGCTCGGCCACACGGACATCCTCATCTCGATGGTCTACTCCGTGTCCGGCCTCGACGGCACGGCCGCGAAGAACTACGGCCTGGCCAGCGCCCTGTCGATCGTCATCTTCGCCATCGTGGCGACGATCTCGGCGATCACCTTCAAGCGCACCAAGCAGTTCGAGGAGATCAGCTGATGGCCACCACGTCCGCCGCGCCCCGCGTCCGGCCGAGCACCGCGCGCACCGCGCAGCCGCGCATGTCGGCGCGCCGGTGGTTCTCCGAGCTCGGGTGGCGCCACCTCGTCGGCGTCGTCGCCGTCGTCTTCGCGATGTTCCCGATCGTGTACGTCGTGTCCGCCGCGCTGTCCGAGGGCGGCACGCTCACCGGCTCGAACCGCCTCTTCGGGGACGTGTCGGGGGCCAACTTCGCCGCGCTCGGGGACTCGATGTTCTGGACGTGGCTCGCGAACACCCTGCAGATCGCCGTCGCCACCGGCGTCGGCACCGTGCTCATGGGGGCGTCCGCGGCGTACGCCTTCTCGCGGTTCCGGTTCCGGGGGCGCCGCGCCGGCCTGACGGCCCTGCTGGTCATCCAGATGTTCCCGCAGATGCTCGCCTTCGTCGCGATCTTCCTGCTGCTCATCGGGCTCGGGAACGTCCTGCCGGTGCTCGGCCTGAACAGCAAGCTCGCGCTCATCGCCGTGTACCTCGGCGGCGCGCTGGGCGTGAACACGTTCCTCATGTACGGGTTCTTCAACACCGTGCCGCGCGAGCTCGACGAGGCCGCCAAGCTCGACGGCGCCACGCACGCGCAGATCTACTGGGGCATCATCCTGCGCCTGGTCACGCCGATCCTCGCGGTCGTCGGGCTGCTGTCGTTCATCAGCACGTTCGGCGAGTTCATCATCGCCCGGCTGGTGCTCCAGTCCGAGCGCAGCTGGACCGTCGCGGTCGGCCTCTACGGCTGGGTGTCGTCGTTGCTCGAGGCGAACTGGGGCCTGTTCGCCGCCGGCGCCGTCATCGCCGCCGTGCCCGTGCTCCTGCTGTTCCTCTTCCTGCAGAAGTACATCGTCGGCGGCCTGACCGCCGGCTCGGTCAAGGGCTGAGGCGCGCGTGGGGGACCAGCACGTGCCGCACCTGCTCGACGACGCGCACCACGACGGCTCCGAGCTGTACGTGCCCGCCGGCACGCCGTCCCTCGGGGACGACGTGCCGGTCCGGGTCCGCGTGCCCGCGGGGGCGCCCGAGCGCGCCGTCCGGGTGCGCGTCGTGCGCGACGGCGAGCCGACGACCGTCCCGGCGCGGCTCGACCGGACCGTGGACGGGGAGCGCTGGTACGTCGCCGACGTCCGCGTGCACAACCCGGTGACGTCGTACCGCGTGCTCCTCGACGAGCCGGCCGGCTACCGCTGGCTCAACGGGCGCGGCACGTGGGCGCGCGACGTCACCGACGCGCACGACTTCCGGCTGTCGGTGCACGACGCGGCGCCGGCGTGGATGCACGACGCGGTCGTCTACCAGGTGTTCCCCGACCGCTTCGCGCGGGCGTCCGACGACCTCGGCGCGCCGCAGCACGTCCCGGACTGGGCCACGCCGATGGCGTGGACGGACGAGCCGGTGGCGGTCGGGGACACGGGGCGCCAGCTCGCGGGCGGCCACCTCGCCGGGATCGTGCGGCGGCTCGACCACCTCGAGCGCCTGGGCGTCGACACCGTGTACCTGACGCCGGTCTTCCCGGCGCGGTCCAACCACCGGTACGACGCGACGAGCTTCGACCGCGTCGACCCGCTGCTCGGCGGCGACGCGGCGCTCGCGGCGCTGTCGGACGCGCTGCACGCGCGCGGCATGCGGCTCGTGGGCGACCTCACCACCAACCACACCGGCGACGGCCACGAGTGGTTCGTGCGCGCCCGCGCCGACCGGTCCAGCGAGGAGGCCGGCTTCTACTACTGGACGGACGAGGAGCCCGGGTACGTCGGCTGGCTCGGCCACGCGTCGCTGCCGAAGCTGGACTACGGCGCGCCCGGCCTCGCGCGGCGCCTCGTCGACGGGCCGGACTCGGTCGTCGCGCGCTGGCTGCGCCCGCCGTTCGCCCTCGACGGCTGGCGCATCGACGTCGCGAACATGACCGGCCGGTACGGCGCCGACGACTACACGCACGAGGTCGCCCGGCTCGCCCGGGCCACGATGCGCGCGGAGGACCCCGACGCCGTGCTCGTCTCCGAGCACTTCCACGACGCGGGCGGCGACATGTCCGTCGGCGGCTGGCACGCCAACATGAACTACTCGGCGTTCAGCCGCCCGCTGTGGACCTGGCTCGGCGACCCGTCGTCCGGGCTCACCACGCTCGGCCTCCGCGTGCCGCTGCCGCGGCGCGGAGGAGGGGCGACCGTCGCGACGATGCGCGACTTCGACGCCGCCGTGCCGTGGTCGGTGACGGCCCACCAGTGGAACATGCTCGGCTCGCACGACACCGCCCGGATCCGCACCGTCGTGGGGTCGCGCGAGCTCGTCGAGGTCGCCGCGGGCGTGCTGTTCACCTACCCCGGCACGCCCGTCGTCTTCGCGGGCGACGAGGGCGGGCTCACCGGCACGACGGGCGAGCACGCGCGCGTGCCCATGCCGTGGCCGGACGTCGACGCCGGCGGCGGCCCGCGCTGGGACGCCGCGACGTTCGACCTCTACCGGCGGCTGATCGCCCTGCGCCGCTCGTCGCGCGCGCTGCGGGAGGGCGGGCTGCGGTGGGCGTTCGCCACCGACGACGCGATCGGGTACCTGCGCGAGACGCACGACGAGCGGGTGCTCGTCGTCGCGGCGCGCGCGCCGTGGCCCGGCACCGTGCTGCCCGGCCGCCTCCTCGCACCGGGGGCGCGCCCCGAGGTGCTGCACGGCGGCGCTGCGCTCGACGTGCGGGCCGACGGCCTGCACGTCGCCGGCGACGGGCCGGGCGTGCACGTGTGGCGCCTGGCGTGAGCCGTCCGCCCGGGTCCCGTCGACGCGACCGCGCCGGCGCCGGCGCGTAGGTTCGCGCCATGTCCTGGAACACGACCCTCGCCGTCCTGCCCCGCACGGTGCTCGCCGAGCTGCCCGTCGACGACCCCGCCCCGGTGCCGCTGGACGCCGCGACGTCCGTGGCGGAGCAGCGCCTGCTCGCCGCCCAGGTGGGTCCGCACGTGGTCCTCGTGGACGCCTACGGCGGCGTGCGCGTGACGCCGCTCGCCGCGCGTCTCGGGCGGCAGGTGTACGTCGTCGTCCTCGGCGGCACCTCCGACGTCTACGCGCTGCAGGCGGAGGGCCCCACGACGCGCCTGCTCGTGCACACGGAGGGCGAGGTCGTCGAGGACCGCGGCGAGCCGCTGCCCGTCGAGCGGCTGCTCGCGGGCGCCGGCGACCTCGAGGAGGCCCACCTGGCGATGCTCGAGGCGCTGGCCGAGGTGCCACCGGGCGGGCTGGAGGGCGCCGCCTTCGTCGCGCTCGCGTCGGACGACCTGCCGCTGTGAGCGGCGCCCACCGCACTACCCTGGCCGCGTGACCGCGCTCGATCCCACCGTCCTCGGCCTCGACGGCTACGTCGACGCCGACCGCGAGCGCTGGGTGCCCGAGGGGGCCAAGAACGCCGAGCGCACGCCGTTCCAGCGCGACCGCGCGCGCATCGTGCACTCGTCCGCGCTGCGGCGGCTCGGCGCCAAGACGCAGGTGCTCGGCCCCTCGTCGGACGACTTCGTCCGCACGCGCCTCACGCACACGCTCGAGGTCGCGCAGGTCGGGCGCGAGATCGGCAAGGCGCTCGGCTGCGACCCCGACGTGGTCGACACCGCCTGCCTCGCGCACGACCTCGGCCACCCGCCGTTCGGGCACAACGGCGAGCGCGCGCTCGCGGGCCTCGCGCGCGGGATCGGCGGGTTCGAGGGCAACGCGCAGACGCTGCGGCTGCTCACGCGGCTGGAGCCGAAGGTCGTCGGGCCCGACGGCACGCCGGTCGGCCTCAACCTCACGCGGGCGAGCCTCGACGCGTCGGTCAAGTACCCGTGGCGCTTCGGCCGGGGCCCGGTCAGCGCCGCCACAGGCCGTCCGACGCACAAGTTCGGCGTGTACGAGGACGACCTGCCGGTGTTCACCTGGCTGCGTCAGGACGCCCCCGACGGTCGCAAGTGCCTCGAGGCGCAGGTCATGGACCTGGCCGACGACATCTCCTACTCGGTGCACGACGTCGAGGACGCGGTCGTCGGCGGCCGCTTCGACCTCGACGTGCTGCGCGTGCCCGACGAGCGCGCCCGCATCGTCGACGCCGTCGAGACCTGGTACGGCGACCAGGTGGACGGCGCGGGCCTGCACGCCGCGATGGACCGCCTCGTGGCGGCGCGCCTGTGGGAGCCCGGCTTCGACGGGTCCCGCGCGGCGCTCGCGGGGCTCAAGGACGCCACCAGCCAGCTCATCGGCCGGTTCGCGAAGGCGGCGCAGCGGGCGACGCGCGAGCGCTACGGGCCCGGCCCGCTCACGCGCTACGCCGCCGAGCTCGTCGTGCCGGTCGAGACGCTCGCCGAGATCCTCGTGCTCAAGGGCATGGCCGTCGCCTACGTCATGGCGCCGCGCGAGCTCGAGCCGCTGTACCAGCGCCAGCGGGAGATGCTGGCCGACCTCGTCGACGTGCTGTCCGACCGTGCCCCCGCCGCCCTCGAGCCGCCCTTCGCCGCCGACTGGCTCGCCGCGGCGGACGACGCCGAGCGGCTGCGCGTGGTGATCGACCAGGTCGCGTCGCTCACCGACGTCTCCGCCGCCGCGCTGCACGCCCGGCTGGTCCGCCCGCCGCGGCACTGAGGCCGGGCGGGGCCGGGCTGCCTCGTCGCGGCGGCCCGCCCCTCGCCGGGTCAGTCGTCGGCGTCGAGCGGCCAGACCGGCCGCACCTCGATGCGGCCCGCGCGCGCCATGGGGTGGGCGGCCGCGACCGCGATCGCCTCGTCGAGGTCGGCGCACTCGATGACGTCGTAGCCGGCGATCGTCTCGCGCGTCTCCGCGAACGGGCCGTCGGTCACGAGCAGGCCGTCGCCGCGGCGCCGCACGGTCGTGGCCGCCTCGACGGGCCGCAGCCGGTCGCCGTGCTTCCACACCCCGCGCGCGTCGACGTCGGCGCCCCAGGCCTCGATGTCCACGTCACCCGGGCGCGGCTCCTCGCCCTCGGGATCGGTGCAGATGAACAGCATGTACTCCACGGCGGACCTCCTGCTCGGTGCCGGGCCCTCGCGACCCGGACGCCACCCTGACGCACGGGTGCCCCCGCATTCGACACCGACGTCGCACCGGGGTGCGACGCCTAGACTCACGCCCGTGGCGGGACGCATCCGGCGGGAGGACGTGGAGGCGGTCCGCGGGCGTGTCCGCATCGAGGACGTCGTCGGCGCGCACGTCGCCCTGCGGTCCGCGGGCGTCGGCTCCCTCAAGGGCCTCTGCCCCTTCCACGACGAGCGCACGCCGTCCTTCCACGTCCGCCCGCAGGTCGGCCGGTACCACTGCTTCGGGTGCGGCGAGGGCGGTGACGTCATCTCCTTCGTGCAGAAGGTCGACGGCCTCGGCTTCACCGACGCGGTGGAGCACCTGGCGTCGCGCGTCGGCATGGAGGTCCGCTACGAGGACGGCGGCCCGGCGCGTCCCGGCGAGGAGCCCGGTCGGCGCCGCCGCCTGCTCGACGCCCACCGCGTCGCGGAGGAGTTCTACCGCGAGCAGCTGCTCACGCCGGCCGCGGCGCCGGGGCGCGCGTTCCTCGCCGAGCGCGGGTTCGACCGCAGCGCGGCCGAGGAGTTCGGCGTGGGCTTCGCGCCGCAGGGCTGGGACGGCCTGCTGCGGCACCTGCGCGGCCGCGGCTTCACCGAGGCCGAGCTGACGGCGTCGGGTCTCGTGAGCCAGGGCCAGCGCGGCATCTACGACCGGTTCCGCGGCCGGCTCGTCTGGCCGATCCGCGAGGTCACGGGGGAGACCGTCGGCTTCGGCGCGCGGCGCCTGCTCGACGACGACAACGGGCCGAAGTACCTGAACACCCCGGAGACGCCGCTCTACCGCAAGTCGCACGTGCTCTACGGCATCGACCTCGCCAAGCGGGAGATCTCGCGCGAGCGGCAGGTCGTCGTCGTGGAGGGCTACACCGACGTCATGGCGATGCACCTGTCGGGCGTGCGCACCGCCGTCGCGACGTGCGGCACCGCGTTCGGCGGGGACCACGCGCGGATCGTGCGCCGGCTCCTCGGCGACGGCGGCGGTGCGGGCGGCGTGCAGCTCGTCGGCGGGGGCTCCGTCGGCGGCGCGGTGGTGTTCACGTTCGACGGCGACGCCGCCGGCCAGAAGGCCGCGCTGCGCGCCTTCGGCGAGGACCAGTCCTTCACGGCGCAGACGTTCGTCGCGGTCGAGCCGTCCGGCATGGACCCGTGCGACCTGCGCCAGGCGAAGGGGCCGGACGCGGTGCGGGCGCTCGTGCAGGCGCGCCAGCCGCTCTTCGAGTTCGTCATCCGCTCGACCCTCGCGGCCCACGACCTCACGACCGCCGAGGGCCGCATCGGCGCGCTGCGGGCCGCGGCGCCCGTCGTCGCCGGCATCCGCGACACCGCCCTGCGGCCCGAGTACGTGCGCCTGCTGTCCGGCTGGCTGGGCCTGGACGACCAGGAGACCGTCCGCCGCGCGGTGCAGGACGCCGTGCGCCGCGGCGGCGGGCGGGGCGGTGCCGGCGACGGCCGCGCCGCGCGTCCCGACGACCGTGCGCGGGGGGAGCGGGGCCGCGACGCCGCGCCCGAGCCCGTCCGCGTGGCGCGGATGCCGACGCCCGACCGCCGCGACCCCGTGGCGCAGGTCGAGCGGACCGCCCTCGAGGTCGTCCTCCAGGCGCCGCTGCTCGTCCCGGCGGACTTCGACGCCCTCGCGCCCGACGCGTTCGCCGCCCCGGCCTACCGCGCCGTGCACGAGGCGGTGCGCGCCGCGGGCGGCGTCGCGGGCGCCCGCGCGCACGTCGAGCGGGCCGGCGGCGCGTCGACGGCGTGGGTGGGCGCCGTGCTCGAGGAGGCCGCCGAGCCCGTGCACGCCCTCGTGACCGAGCTGTCGGTCGCGCCGCTGCCGGAGGACCGCGAGGAGGCGCTGCCGGGGTACGTGCGCGGAGTCGTCATGCGGCTGGTCGACATCGGCTACACGCGGCAGATCGCGGATGTGCGTGGCCGCCTGCAGCGGATGGGGCCGGACGCCGACCCGGCCGCGTCCCGGGCCCTGTTCACCGAGCTGCTCGACCTCGAGGGCCGCCGCCGCACGCTGCGCGAGAGCGCCTGACGCACCGCGCCTGACGCGCCGCGCCTGACACGCCGCGGCTCGGCGCAGCGCCCCGCCCGAGCATCCCGACCGGCCCGGCGCAGCGCGACCGGCTCAGCGCAGCGCGACCGGCTCAGCGCAGCGCGACCAGCCCGGTGCCGTCGTCCTCGGCGCGCGCGTCCGTCACCGCGGTCACCGTCATCGACCGGAGCCGCAGACCGCCGCCGTAGTAGGACAGGAACGCCGTGTCGGTGGCGTCCCTGCCGGTCGCGATGCGGAGCATCGTCGGCCGCGGCGCGAGCCGGGTGGCGTCCACGACGTGCCACGCGCCGTCGACGTACGCCTCGGCCACGGCGTGGAAGTCCATGGGCCGGAGCCCGGGCGCGTACACGGACACCAGACGGGCGGGCGTGTCGCACGCGCGCAGCAGCGCCACGACGAGGTGGGCGAAGTCCCGGCACACACCGCGGCGCTTGAGCAGCGTGTCGGTCGCGCCGTCGGTCGGCAGGCTCGACCCCGACAGGTACGTGACGTGCCGGCCGACCCACGTCACGACGGCGTCGAGGAGCTCGGCACCGGCGAGGCCGGCGAACTGGTCGCGCGCGAAGGCGAGCAGACGGTCCGACTCGGCGTAGCGGCTCGGACGGCGGTACTCGACGAGGTCGACGTCCTCCACGGGCACCGGCTCCGCGCGCCCGGTCACCGTCGCCCGGTAGTCGACCACGACCCGGCCCGCCGGCGCCCACACGCGGTGCATGCGACCGCCGTGCGGCAGCTTGATCTCCTCGACGTCGAGCGGCTCGTCGTCGGTGCGCACGACGAGGTCCTCGGAGCGTTCGAACGGTCCCTCCGCGACGGCGACCGCGAGCAGCATCTCGAGCGGCTGACGCACGTCGAGCGAGAGGTGACAGGCCACGGAGCGCAGCACGGCCGACGCATCCTTCCCCGGCGCACGGGCCGGACGACACGGAGGGGTTCTGGGGGACTGCGGGGGTGGTGCCGGGTGCTGCCACGTGGTGCGGGCGCGGTCGGGCGGACCTCCGGACGCGCACGGCCGACGGTGGCCGCGGCGTGACGGAGGAGGGCACGGCGGAGCGAGGTGGTGGAGCGGGGGAACCCGCCGGACGGGCGGCGGTGAGGCAAGTGTGGGGCTCCGCGCGCCCCTCGTCCAGCCCGTCGTCCGGGCGGGGCGTCGCCGCAGGTCAGGCCGCTGATCCGAGGGCGGATCCGCGCCGCCGGACGGGTCCGTACGCTGGGTGCGTGACGAACCTGGACCCGGCCCCGCGCGAGCAGGTCTGCACCAGTGCCCCCGACGGCCCCGCGGCGGCCTCCGCCGGCCGGGGCGTCGAGCTCGTGGAGCCGCGGGACGTGCCGCTCGGCGGACCCCGTGCCATGACCGTCCGTCGCACGCTGCCGTCGCGCGCCCGCTCGCTCGTCGGGCCGTTCTGCTTCGCCGACCACTACGGCCCGGACGACGTCGCCGCGACCGGCGGGATGGACGTGCCGCCGCACCCCCACACCGGCCTGCAGACCGTCACGTGGCTGTTCGAGGGCCAGGTGCTGCACCGCGACGCGCTGGGCAGCGAGCAGACGATCGTCCCGGGCCAGCTCAACCTCATGACCGCCGGGCGCGGCGTCTGCCACTCCGAGGAGGGCACGCCCGCGCTCGCCGGTGCGTCGGGACGTCTGCACGGCGTCCAGCTGTGGACCGCCCTGCCGGACGCGCACCGTCACGGGCCCCGCGACTTCGAGCACGTCGCGCGCGTGCCGGCCGCCGAGGTCGACGGCACACGGGTCCAGGTCTTCCTGGGGTCGCTCGCCGGCGCGACGTCGCCCGCGCGCGGGTACTCGCCGCTCGTCGCCGCGCAGGTCGACGCGCCCGCCGGCACCACCGTGCGGCTGCCCGTCGACCCCGCGTTCGAGCACGCGCTGCTCGTCGACACCGGCGACGTCACGCTCGACGGCACGGCCGTCCCGCCGGCGTGGCTCGGCTACGTGGCACCCGGCCGCGACGGCCTCACCCTGCGCACCGGCGACGCCCCCGTGCGCGCCGTGCTCATCGGCGGTACGCCGTTCGACGAGCAGGTGCTCATGTGGTGGAACTTCGTCGGCCGCACGCACGAGGAGGTCGTCGAGGCGCGGGCGCAGTGGCAGGCCGCGCTCGCGGGCGACCCGGCCGGCGTCGAGCGGTTCGGCGTCGTCCGCGGGTACGGCGGCGGCGCGCTGCCTGCTCCCGAGCTCCCGCACGTGCGGCTGCGGCCCCGCGACCGCTGAGCGGGCCCCTCGACGCCGGAGCGCGCGCGGGCCCGCGGCGCCCGTGTGAGGCTGGCCGGACGCGCGCGTGGGCGGCACGCGCACCGGTGACGAGGACGGTGGCGATGGCACGGCGGCCGACGGGCGCACGGGTCGCGGCGTCGAGCACGTGGACGGACCCGGACGGCGTGCGCATGCCGGCCGGCGAGGTGCACGGGTGGCTCGAGGGCACCAACCAGACGGTGTGCGGGATCCCCCTCAGCCGCGCGTCGCTGGCGCGGTTCCCGCACGTCGCCTGGGAGGACGCGCAGCCGGACACCGGTCGGCACGCCGACGAGGTGCGGCACGTCTGCACGCGGTGCCGCGGGGCGCTGCGCCCGCGCGAGGGCCGCGACCGCCGGTCCGTGCCGCGCCGGCCGTGAGCCCGCGGGTGCCGACGCCCGGGCAGCGGGCCCAGGAGGACGGCGGCACGCTCGCCGGCGGCCCGTCCGGCGTGCGCGTCGTCGCGATGGCCGACACGCACGTGCCGGCCCGCGCGCGTGACCTGCCCGCGGCGCTGTGGTCCGCGGTGGACGCGGCAGACCTCGTGGTGCACGCCGGGGACTGGGTGCACGTCGACCTGCTCGACCGTCTGGAGGCGCGCGCCGCTCGCCTCCTCGCGTGCCACGGCAACAACGACGGCCCGGACCTGCGCGCGCGGCTGCCGGAGGTCGGACGGCTGGTCGTCGCGGGCGTCCGGCTCGGGGTGGTGCACGAGACCGGCCCGGCCACCGGCCGCGAGCGGCGCGTCGACGCGAGCTTCGAGGACCTCGACGTCCTCGTGTTCGGGCACAGCCACATCCCGTGGGACACCGTGACGCCGCGCGGCGTGCGGCTGCTGAACCCCGGGTCGCCGACGGACCGGCGACGCCAGCCGCACCACACGTGGCTGACGTGGACGACGGTCGACGGTGAGGTCCGCGACCTCGAGCTGCACCGGCTCCCGCCGCGGACCGCGCGGTGACGCCGCCGGCCGCCCCGCGACGTCACCGCGGGG
>NZ_JBHUZW010000120.1:0-12017 GCF_042667215.1 Cellulomonas sp. NPDC057328
GCCCAGCGCCTCCCGCGCGCCGGCCGCGTCGCCGGCGCGCGCCGCCGCCGCGCGCGCGAGCCCGGTCGCGGCCTCGTCCGCGCGGACGTCGGCCAGCTCGTCCGCCGACGGCGCCTCGGCGGCCGTCTCGACGAACGCGACGTGCTCGCCGCCCGCCCGCAGGAGCGTCACGACGTCGTCGGCGCGGCCGGCGCGCACCGCGTCGGCGAGCGCGCCGAGCTGCGTGCCGAACCGGTGCGGGACCGTGAGGCGGACCACGCCCGCGCGGGGCGCGATGGCGTCGCGGTCCTCGGCCGCGGCGAGCGCGGGCAGCACGGCACGCAGGCGGGCGGGCAGCGCGTCCGCGGCGGGCTCGCGCGCCACGAGGTCGCCGAGCACGGCACCGACCTCGACGGACGCGAGCTGGTCCGGGTCGCCGACGAGCACGAGCCGGGCGTCGGGGCGCAACGCCTCCAGCAGGCGGGCGAGCAGCGGCAGCGACACCATCGAGGCCTCGTCGACCACGACGACGTCGTGCGGGAGCCGGTGCGTGCGGTCGTGCCGGAACCGGGTGCCGCCGCCGGGGCGGGAGCCGAGCAGGCGGTGCAGCGTCGAGGCGTGCAGGGGTGGCGGCGCCGCCCCGCCGGACCCCGCCGCGAGCGCCGTCAGCTCCGCGTCGACCGCCTCCTGCAGCCGGGCGGCGGCCTTGCCGGTCGGTGCGGCCAGCGCCACCCGCAGGTCCGCGCCGTGGACGTCCCGCAGCACGGCCACGAGCCGCGCCACCGTCGTGGTCTTGCCCGTGCCCGGCCCGCCGGTGAGCACGGTGAGGCGGGAGACCGCCGCGGTGGCGGCGGCCACGCGCTGGCGGTCGTCGCCCGCGCGCGGGAACCGGGCGGCGACGGCGCGGCGCACGGCGTCGTCGTCCGCGGGCAGCGGCGTGGCGAGCCGCGCGTCCACCTCGTGCCGGACGAGCTGCTCGTCGCGCCAGTGCCGGTCCAGGTACACGCGCCCGTCCACCCACCGGACCGGCCGGTCCGCGGGCCCGGTCGGTCCGTCGGCGACCATCGGGCTGCGCCGCACCGCGTCGGTCCACGCCCGGAGGTCCGGCCACGGCAGCGCCGCCACGGTGTCGAGGAGGTCCGGCGTGGCGCGGGCGGTCCCGCCGCCGGACGTCCCGCCGCCGTATGTCCCGACGGGTGCGCCGACGGTCCACGCGTGGACGTCGTCGGGGTCGGCGACGTCGACCGTGCCCGGGGCGTCCGCGAGCGTCACGCACACGGAGCCCGTCCGGACGGCGCGCACGGCGAGCGCGGCGGCCAGGTGGACGCGCTCGTCGTCCTCACCCGTCAGGACGCCCAGCCGCTCCGCGACGTGGACGTCGGCGCCGGTCAGCACGCCGACGCGCGCGAACGCGCCGAGCAGCGGACCGGCGCGCCACGGCACGCGGGCGGAACCGTCCGCCGGCACGCCCGTGCCAGTGCCCGTGCTCGTGCCAGTGCCAGTGCCAGTGCCCGTGCTGGTGCTCGTGCTCGTGCTCGTGCCGAGCGTGCCGTCCGCCGGCGCGACCCACGTCCCGCTCATGACGCGGCCCCGTCCGCCGTGCCGTCCAGCAGCGCCGAGAGGGCGAGGACGAGCGCGGTCGGTGGACGCCAGGACAGCACGCCGCACGGGTCGTCGCCGACCACGGGCGTGGCCGGTCCGCACATGCCGCGCACGAACAGGTACGCGCCGCCGCCGAGGTGCCGGTCGGGGTCGTAGCCGGGCAGGCGCCAGCGCAGGTAGCGGTGCAGCGCCACCGTGTAGAGCAGGAGCTGGAGCGGGTAGTGCGCGTCCGTCATCGCCGTGACGAGCGCGGCCGGCCGGTAGTGCCACGCCGTCAGCGGCTCGTCCGGGGGCGCGAGCCGGTTCGTCTTGTAGTCCACGACGACGAAGCGCGGGCCGGCGGGGCCGGGCACGCGCAGCACCGCGTCGATGCTGCCGGTGAGGTAGCCGCGCAGGGGGCCGGGGCCGCGTGCCACGCTGCCGGCGCCGGTCGGGGACGTCGCGGACGCGCCCGTGCCGCTCGGGCCGGCCGGCGGGTCCAGGGCGGCGAGCCGCGCGGCCCACGGGTGGAACGGGTCGTCCGCCGGCAGGTGCGTGGCGACGAGCGCGGCCACGTCGCGCAGGCGCGCCGGCCGGCGACGGACCGCGGGGGCGGCGCGTCCCGGTGCGCCCGGTGCCGACGGGGTCTCGTCGCCGCCGGCGAGCGGCAGCTCGAACTCGAGCTCGGCGAGCCGGTCGCGCGGGTGCACGTCCGCGAGCGCGGCGCCGCCCAGCAGCGGGCCGCCGGGCGTGCGCAGCACCGGCAGGAGGGCTGCGGCGAGGCGGTCGGGGTCCACACCCGCACCCGGTGCCGCGCGACGGCACCGTGCGAGCAGCTCCGCGGCGAGGTCGGGTGCGGTGGTGTCGACGTCCTCCAGGACGGCGTGCACGAGCGTGCCGAACGCGGTACCGCCGGGCAGGTCGGCGAGGGGCGAGGGCACCGCGCGCAGGAGCGCCTCGTCGAGGGCGTCGGGCGTGCCCGACCGGGCCCGCGCGACCGTCGCGGCTGGCCCGACCGACACGATCGGCCCGACCGGCCCGACCGGCCCGACCGGCTCGTCGCGGATGCCGGGTGCCTCGGGCTCGTCGGCCACGCCCGGCGCCTCCTCCGCGGCGGACGGTGCCGCGGCGCCGGGCGGTCCGCCGTGCGCGGCCGCCGTCAGGCCGGAGTACGAGGTCCGGCGCCACGTCGTGTCGACGTCGCGCCGCAGCCGTGCGACGTCGAGCCCCACGCGGCCACCGGCCGACGGCTGCCACCGCACGCGCGGCGGCGCGGCGTCGACGACCTCGTGCGCGACGGTGCCGCCGCTGCGGGCGGCGAGCGCGTCGAACGCCGCCGCGGCCTGGTCGTCGCGCGGCACCGGCACGGTCGCCGGCGGGCTGCCGTCGGCGTCCCGGGCGCCGAGCACGAGGCGGCCGACGGCCCCCGCCGCGGACACCGTGCTCGGCGCCCACCAGACGACCACCCGGCTGCTGGCCCGCGTGAGCGCGACGTACGCCAGGCGCAGGTCCTCGCCGGACTCCTCCGCCTGGTGCAGGGCGCGCGCCTCGTCGTAGCCGGGGCTGCCGCGGCCGCCCACGTGCAGCCGGCGGGTGCCGTCGGCGTCGTGGTACCGCAGCACCGCCGGGTCGCGCGGCACGAAACGGTCCCACGCGAACGGCACCAGGACCACGGGGAACTCGAGGCCCTTCGCGGCGTGGACCGTCACCACCTGCACGGCCGCCGCGTCGGTCTCGAGGCGCCGGCTGCGCTCCTCCGCGTAGTCGACCGCGGCCTCGTCGATGCGCGCGCGCAGCCACTCCGTGAGGGCCGCCGCACCCAGCCCGCGCTCGCGGGCCGCCGCGTGCAGGACCTCGCCGACGTGCCGCGTGTCGGTGAGCGCGCGCTCGCCGTCCTCGCGGCGCAGCAGGCGCTCGTGCAGGCCCGCGGCGGCCGTCGCCTCGACGAGTGCGGCCACGCCCTGCCCGGCGAGGACGTGGGACCAGCCGCGCAGCCGGTCGGCGAGGTCCTCGCGCTCGACGTCGCCGGCGCCCGCGAGGCGCCGGGCGTCCCACCCGACGAACGGCGTCAGCGCGGCCGCGGCGACCCGGCCCGCGTCGCCGGTCCCGGCCAGCGCGCTCAGCAGCACGAGCCACTCCCGTGCGGCCGGCGTCGCGAACACGCTCGAGAGGCCGGACACCACGGCGGGGACGCCGGCCCCGACGAGGGCGTCCCGCACGGCGAGCGCGTCGGCGTTGCGCCGGGCCAGCACAGCCACGTCACCGGGCCGCACGGCCCGCCACCCGTCGCCGTCGCGCAGGCGTGCGCCGTCGAGCGTGCGCACCACCTCCGCGGCGACGTCCCGGTGCACGAGCGCACGGACGACGTCGACGCGCGGCGCGGCGCTCCCGGCCCCGACGGCGCGCCGTGCCACGCGGCGGAGCACCACCGGGGCACCGCCGTCGAGCCGGCGCCCGGACCGCCCGGCCTCGACGGGGTGCACGACGATGCGGGGGTCGCCGAGGGCCGCGCCGCCGAGCAGGTGGCCGAGCCCCGCGAGCACGGCGGGGTCGGCACGCCAGCTCCTCCCGAGGGTGGCCGTGGTCGCGACCGTCCGCGCCGCGAGGTACGTGTGCACGTCCGCGCCGCGGAACGCGTAGATCGCCTGCTTGGGATCGCCGATGAGGACGAGCGTGCGGTGGCCGTGGAACGCGGTGCGCAGCACGTCCCACTGCACCGGGTCGGTGTCCTGGAACTCGTCGACGAGCACGACGCGGTAGGGCGCCCGGACGCGCGCGGCCGCGTCCGCGCCGGTCACGGGGTCCGTCAGGGCGTCGCGCAGCAGCACGAGCAGGTCGTCGTAGTCGACGAGCCGGCCGGCGCGCTTGCGCCGCACGAGCTCGCGCCGCACGGCGCGGGCCAGGCGGAACCGGTGGTCGGGCGGGCTGCCGGGGGCCGCGTCGTCGGGGGCGAGGGTCGCGGCGTGGTCGCTGACGGCGGCGCGTGCGACCTGCCGTGCCTCCTCGACGGTGAGCGGAGGGGCGGACGTGCCCGCGTAGGCGGCGAGGTACAGGTCGTCGACGACCTCCGCCTCCAGGTCCGCCACGTCGGGCAGGAGGGTCGCGTCGGCGTCCACGTCGCCCGTCGTGGTCGCGGTGCCGAGCGAGCGGAGCACGTGCCGGCAGAACCCGTGGGTCGTCGTGATCGTCGCGGCGTCGACCTGCGACAGCGCGACCGCCAGGCGCTCGCGCCGGCGCGCCAGCTCGGCGTCGTCGACGTCGGCGAGGTGCCGCACGAGGGCGTCCTCGCTGGTGCGTGCGGTGGTGTCCCGCAGCGCGCGCTCGGTGCGCACGAGGCGCTCGCGGACGCGGTCGCGCAGCTCGCTCGTCGCGGCGCGGCCGAACGTCACGACGAGCAGCTCGGGCAGCTCGGCGTGGCCCTCCGCGACCCACCGCGTGGCGAGCGCGGCGATGGTGAACGTCTTGCCCGTGCCGGCGCTCGCCTCGAGGACGGTGGTGCCGGTGGGCAGCGGGCCGCACACGTCGAAGACGGGCGTCGTCACGGGTGCGGCGGTCACGGCGGGCCCCCGGTCTCGTGGCGCAGCAGGTCCTCCCACAGCGTGCGCGCGAGCGCCCCGAGGAGCGTCGGCTCGTCCGGCCACGCGGCGCGGTCGGCGGGTCCCGGGTCGCCCGCGAGGGCGGCGAGCCGCGCGCCGTCGCCCCAGGCGAGGCGGTGGTGGTCGTCCTCGTCCTCGTGGCGCGCGCGCCACGTCTGCTCGGCGTCCGCCAGCGCGCCCACGGGGTCGTCGTGACCGTGCCGGCGCTGCGCGTACGTCGCCGCGGCCGCCGTGGGCAGCGGGAGCGGTGCGCACAGCGCGCGGTCGCGCACGGCGACGAGCCGGCCGAGCACGTCGCGCGCCACCGCGGGCTCGGGGGCGCGCAACCACGACGTCGTCGCCGTCGGGCGCGTGCCGGGGCCGCGGCCCACCGTGGCGGCGGCGCGCACCGCCGGCGCGTGCGGGCCGTCCGCGCCGGCCAGCGCGAGCAGCTGCACCCACGCGCGGAGCCGGTGCCTCGCCCCCAGCCGCGCGTAGACGGCACGCACCAGCACCTCGCCGCGCACGCCGGGGACGGTGCCGGTGAGCACGCGCCCGTCGGGCAGCGGCACCGTCACGTCGACCGTGGTCGGCGCCGCGACGAGCAGGGGCCGCGCGGCGGCGGCGACCGCCTCCACGTGCGCGCCGACCTCGCCGAGCGCGGCCGACCCGAGCGCGCCCGGGGGCACGTCACCGCGTCGGCGCTCGGCCGCCGCGGCCCGGGCCAGGTCGACGTCGTCGAGGACGGCGGTGAGCAGCCGGTCACCGGTCGCCCACGCGTCGAGGGGCTCGAGCCGCAGGGGCAGCCGGTCGTCGAGCTGCTCGACGTCCCGCGGGACGACGGCGTGCAGCCGCTGCCGCACGAACGCGCGGACCGGGTGCTCGAGGGCGGCGACGAGGTCGTCGAGCTCGACGACCCCCGCGGCGCCGCCGAGCTCGCCGCGACCGCCGTCGACCGCGTCGGGCGGCGGGGGCGGGAGCGTGCCGACGAGCAGCGGCGGGCGGGGCGTGCGCGGTCCGCGCGCGGCCGCGGCGGCGCGCCGGTCGACGTCGTCGAAGCTGAACGGGCCGGGCCGGCCGAGCGCGCCGGCCACGAAGTTCCGCTCGTCGACCGTCTGCAGCGGGTGCTGCACGACGAGCGCGTCCCGCACGGGCCGCCCGTCGGCGCGCTGCACCGTCTCCTCCAGCGCGTCGAGCAGCTCGCCGACGGGCACGGCCGGCGGCCGGGGGGCGCCCGTGCGCTCGTCGGCGCCCGTGTGCACGACCACGAGGTGGTCGCCGGCCGCGAGCACGGCGTCGAGGAAGAGCTGGCGGTCCTCCGCGCGGCGGTCCCGCTCGCCCACCAGCGGGTCGCGCGCCAGCACGTCGTCCCCGCCGCCGTGCGCCGTGCGCGGGAAGACGCCGTCGTCCATGCCGAGCAGCGCCACGACCCGGTGCGGGACGGCGCGCATGGGCTCCAGCGAGCAGACGGTGAGGGCGCCCGTGCGGAAGCCGGCCCGTGTCGGCCGGCCCGCGAGGTGCGGCTCGAGCAGTGCGACGACCTCCGCCAGGCGCAGGGGCACGTCGGCGTGGCCGTCCGCCGCGGCCCGCGCGTCGGCGAGCACCGTGCGCGCCTCGACCAGCTGCCAGGCGTCCTCGGGCGCGACGTCCGTCAGCAGCACGACCGCGCGCCCGAGCGTCGCGAACCACGCGTCCGCGGGGCGCGTGCCGTCGAGCTCGGCGAGCAGCCCGGTGAGCCGGTCCACCAGCTCGGCGAACCGCCCGGCGAGGTCGACCTCCGTGCTGTCCACGTCGTCCAGCGGCAGCGCCGACCCGACGAAGCGGTGGTCCTCCTCCGCCATCGCGACGCCGAGCAGCAGGCGGTCGGTGCCGGTCCGCCACGTGCCCTGCGCGACGGCGCCCAGCCCGTACCGCGTACGCCGGCCCACGTCCTCGCCCCACCGCACGCCCGACGCGAGCGTCCACGCCCGCACGCGCTCGAGCTCCGCGTCGTCCAGGCCGAACCGTCGGCGGACCGCCGCCAGGTCCGCGAGGTCGAGCACGGCGGACGCCGTCACGCGCGACCCGGCGAGCGCCAGCACGTCGGCGAGCACGCGCAGCACGGGGTTGGTGCGCGCGGGGGCACGGTCGGCGACGCGCACGCGCAGCGTCCGGCCGGGGTGCGCGGGCACGTCGTCGGGGCGCCCACCCTGCCGGCCGCCGTGCCGGCCGTCGCCGGGTGCGCCGGCGGTCGCGGCCGCACCGAAGGCGGCGACGACGAGCGGCGCGAACGCCTCGACGTCCGGGCACAGCACCACCACGTCCCGCGGCTGCAGGGACGGGTCGTCGGCGAGCAGGCCCAGCAGCGCCTCGCGCAGCACCTCGACCTGGCGGGCGCGCCCGTGGCACGCGTGCACCTGGACCGTGCGGTCGTCCGGGTCGACGGTGGTCCGCCGCCCCGGGCGCGCGTCGGCGCGCAGCGCGGCCTGCAGCGCCCCGAGGACGGTCGCGGGCGGCGCGGGCACGGCGTGGTGCGTGACGGCGGCGGCGCGGGCGACGAGGCGCACGCCCAGCTCGGTGGCGTCGCGCGCGGTCGACGCGAGGAGCGGGTGGTGCGCGGCGCCGGCGACGTCGCGGCGGCGCGGCGGCGGACCGGCTCGCGTCGCGGCGGCGGCGCGGTCCCACAGGACGGGCGACGGGTGCGGCAGCCACAGGTGCACGTCGCGGTGCGCGGCCAGCGCGTCGAGGACGTCGAGGTGCGCCTCCGGCAGGCGGGTCGCGCCGAGCACGGACAGGCGGGCCGGCAGGTCCACGACGCCCGGGTCGGCGCGGACGGCCTGCACGGCGGTCGCGAGCCGCTCCGCCGGGCTGGGGGTGCCGAGAGCCGCCCGCACGGCGCGCCAGAGCGGGGGCTGCCACGCCAGGTCGTGGGGAAGCGGGGCGCCGAGGCCGTCGTCGTCCCGGCCCGACGCCCACGCGGTCACGAGCGCGGGACGTTGCGCGCCGTACGCGGTGAACGTCGCGGCGAGCCGCCGGGCGAGCCGCAGACGCCGCCCGGCGCCCGCGTCGGCGCCCACGTGGCGGGCGAGGGGAGCGGCCCAGGGCGCGCCGGCGGCCACGGCGTCGTCGAGGGCGCGCAGCACCGCCCACGTCAGGCGTTCCGGTTCCCAGGGGTCCTCGTCCGGGTCGACGCCGCCGGCGACGGCGACGACGCGGCGGACGAGCCGCGCGGGCGGGTCGAAGTCGATGCGCGCGCACACGCCGCCCTCGCCGTCCGGACCCGCGCCGAGCCGGTGCGAGAGCCGCTGCGCGACCCAGCGCTCGACGCCCCGCGTCGGCACCGCGACGACCTCGCGGGCGAACGGGTCCGCGTCGGGCGGCTGCTGCGCGAGCACGTCCGCCAGCGCGTCGACGAGCACGTCCGCCCGCGCGGCGGTGTGCACGCGCAGGCGTCCGCCGTCACCTCCGGGCCCCGTCACGCGCTGCACGCTAGCCGACCGCGCGGACACGTCCGGCGGCGCGCGCGGGGGTGGGGACGCGGCCCACGCACGGCGGGGCTGGGGTCGGCCCGACGCGCGGTGCCCCGCCCGACGGCGGCCGCGCGCGCCGGCCGACGCACCCGCCCCGCCCCGCTCAGGGCCAGGTGCCGCGCGCCCGCAGCACGTCGCGCAGCAGGTCGGCGCGGTCGGTGACGAGGCCGTCGACGCCGAGGTCGAGCAGGCGGTGCATGACGCCCGGCTCGTTCACCGTCCACACGTGCACCGCCCGCCCCGCGGCGTGCGCCGCGGCGACCGTCCCGGCGTCGACCACGCGCAGGCGGCCCTGCGTGGCCGGCACCTGCAGGCAGTCGACGTCGCGCAGCGCCCGCGCGGCGGCCCGCGGCCTGCGCAGGCGGTGCGCGGTGAGGAACCGCGCCACCTCGCGCGTCCCGGCCGACGTCGCGACGGGCCGCGACAGCAGGGCCAGCGTGGCGCGCCGGCGCGCGTCCGAGAACGAGGTCACGCACACGCGCTCGTGCGCGCGCGTCCGCTCGACCGCCTCCGCGACCGGGGCCACCGCGCGCGCGTCCTTGACGTCGACGTTGACCCGCAGGTCCGGCCACGTCGCCAGCAGCTCCTCGAGGCGCGGCACCGGCTCGCTGCCGCCGATGCGTGCCCGGGCCACGACCGACCACGGCAGGTCCGCGACCCGCCCGCGGCCGTCGGTGGTGCGGTCGAGCGTGGCGTCGTGCAGGGCGACGGCGACACCGTCGGCCGTGGCGTGCGCGTCCGTCTCGACGTAGCGGAACCCGAGGTCGACGGCGGCGGCGAACGCGGCGAGCGAGTTCTCCCGGCCGTCGAGCGAGAACCCGCGGTGGGCGAGGGCGACGACGCCGGACGGGTCGTCGAGGTAGGGGTGCGGCACGTGCCCAGCCTCGCCCGCGGCACCGGCCGTCCGCACGCGACCCTCCGGCGTTCACCCGGACGTCACCGCTCGCGCACCGCCGGGTCGGCGATCTGTCGGGTTGGTCCTGTTCAGTGGCGCCCATGAGTCGTTCACTGGGACGTATGAGACGCAGCGCCGTGCCTCCGCTCGCCCTGGCCGCCGCCCTCGCGCTGGGCGCCGGCCTCCTGCCCACCGCCGCCGCGGCGGCGCCCGTGCCGTCCTCCGCGGCCGGTGACCCCGTCGTGGACACCGCGACCGGCGACGGCGCGTCCGCCGATGCCGCCACGCTCGACGGCGGACGCGGCCACGACCGCGGCCGCCGCACCGTCACCGTGCCGACGCTCGTGGCCCGCGCCACGCTGTCGGCGGACTTCCTCGCCGAGGGCCCGCCGTCGGGCGCGCTCGCCGCGCCGGCCAACGGCCGGCAGGGCCCGTTCGCCGGGCAGGTCATCCCCGGCTTCTCCGGTGCGGTCGACGCCGGCGACGGGACGTTCTGGGCGCTGCCCGACAACGGCTTCGGCACGAAGGCGAACTCCGCCGACTTCCTGCTGCGGATCTACCGCGTCACGCCCGACTGGGAGACCGCCGACGGCGGCAGCGGCGAGCTGCGCGTCGGTGAGCACCTCGCGCTGCGCGACCCGGACGGCCACGTCGACTTCCCGATCACGCAGGAGGGCACGCCGGAGCGGCTCCTGACGGGGGCCGACTTCGACGTCGAGTCGGTCGTCCGCGCGCCCGACGGGTCGTTCTGGATCGGCGAGGAGTTCGGGCCGTTCCTCCTGCACGTCGACGCGACCGGGAAGCTGCTCGCGCCGCCGGCGCCGCTGCCCGGTGCGACGTCGCCGCAGAACCCGTACCTGCAGCCCGGCGAGCAGCCGACCATCGGCGCGTCCTCGGGTTTCGAGGCGCTCGCGGGCCTGCGTGACGGCCGCTACCTGTACCCGGTCCTGGAGAACGCGTACACCGCCGACGCGGACCGGCGCCGGCGCGTCGTCCACGAGTTCGACACGCGCCGCGGGCAGTACACCGGCCGCACGTGGGACTACCGCGCGGACCGCGAGGGCGACCTCGTCGGCGACGCGTTCTGGGTCGGCAAGCACGAGATGCTGCTCGTCGAGCGGGACAACTTCGACGGTGCCGCGTCGGTCGTCAAGCGCGTGTACCGCGTCGACCTGCGCCGCGAGGACCGGCAGGGCTTCCTCGAGAAGGAGCTCGTGCTCGACGCGCTCGACATCGCCAACCCGCACGGCATCGGCGCGGGCGACGGCTACGGCACCGGGGACCCGTTCAGCCTGCCGGTGCAGTCCTTCGAGACGGTCGTGCAGCTGCGGGACGGCCGCCTGCTGATCGGCAACGACAACAACTACCCGGGCAACGCCGCGCGCGTGCCGGGCACGCCGGACGACACCGAGATGGCGCTCGTCGAGCTGCGCCGCGAGCGCGTGCGTCCCGGGGAGGTCGAGGTCATCGCGCACCGCGGCGCGAGCGGGTACCGCCCCGAGCACACGCTCGCGGCGTACGCGCTCGCCATCCGCCAGTGCGCGGACTGGATCGAGCCCGACGTCGTCGCGACCAAGGACGGCGTGCTCGTCGCGCGGCACGAGAACGAGATCGGCGGGACGACCGACGTCGCGACGCGCCCCGAGTTCGCCGCCCGGCGGACGACGAAGACGATCGACGGCCAGCAGGTGACCGGCTGGTTCACCGAGGACTTCACGCTCGCCGAGCTGCGCACGCTGCGCGCGAAGGAGCGCATCCCCGCTCTGCGCCCGGGCAGCGCCGCGTTCGACGGCCTGTACGAGGTCCCGACGCTCGCCGAGGTGCTCGACCTCGCGCGGCACTCGGTGACGTGCGACGGCGAGCCCGTCGGCGTCTACCCCGAGACCAAGCACCCGTCGTACTTCGACGGCATCGGCCTCTCGCTCGAGGAGCCGCTCGTCGCGGCGCTGCGGGCGGCGGACCTGGACGACAGGCGCGACCGGGTCGTCGTGCAGAGCTTCGAGACGACGAACCTGCGCGACCTCGACCGCATGACGAAGGTCCGCCTCGCGCAGCTCGTGAGCTGCTCCGGTGCTCCGTACGACCTCGTGGCCGCCGGGGACCCCCGCACCTACGCCGACCTCGTCACGCGCGACGGCCTGCGCGACGTCCGGCGGTACGCGGACGCCGTGGGCCTGTGCAAGGACGTGGTGATCCCGCGGGCTGCCGACGGCACGCTCGGCGAGCCGACCCGCGTCGTGCGCGACGCGCACCGCGCCGGCCTCGACGTGCACGCGTGGACGTTCCGCGCGGAGAACCAGTTCCTGCCGGCCGACCTGCGCAGCGGCGCGGACCCGGCGGCGCACGGCGACCTGCCCGCGGAGATCCGCGCGTTCGTCGACGCGGGCGTCGACGCGGTGTTCTCCGACCACCCCGACGTCGCCGTCGCGACGGTCGGCTGAGACCACCGGCGGCGCCCCGGCAGGGAGGGGCCGGGGC
>NZ_JBHUZW010000121.1:0-11583 GCF_042667215.1 Cellulomonas sp. NPDC057328
GCTCCGTCGTCGGCGGGTGGCGCGCGTCGCCGACGGCGCGCTCAGCCGCCGACGGTGACGCGCACCTGCCCGGCGGGCAGCGGGGCGTCGGACGGCTCCCAGGTCGGCGCGGTGCGCGACCACACCCGGTCCGCGACCGCGACGGCGTCCACGCCGACCTCCGTGGCGACGGCGACGGCCCAGTGCCCGGCGACCCACGCGGCGCGCGCCGGGTCGCCCGGCGCGAGGGCGTCGGCGGTGACGTCGACGGCCGGCGCCGCGCCCTCGGCGGCGTGGACCGTGACCGGCAGCTCGCCCAGGTCGCGCACGAGCCGCCCGAGCAGCGGGTCCGTGCCCACCGGGCCGTCGACCGGGTGCAGCTCGCACGTGACGGTCGCGGGGGAGAAGCCGGCGAGCCCCGACGCCCACGCGCGGGCCCGGCCCTCGTGCTGGGCGTACGCGTCGGGGAACCCGGAGCGCTGCACGGCCTGCGCCGCCTCGGTGACCGGCATGTCCGCGTAGCCCGGCACCTCCACGAGGCCGTCGTAGAACCGGCCGGTGGAGTACACGGGGTCGAGGATCTCCTCGACCGTGCCCCAGCCCTGCGACGGCCGCTGCTGGAACAGCCCCACCGAGTCGCGGTCGCCGTAGTCGATGTTGACCAGCCGGGACTCCTGCAGCGCCGTCGCGAGCCCGATCGTCACGGCGCGCGCGGGCAGCCCGCGGCGCACGGCGAGCGCCGAGATCAGCGCGGCGTTCTGCGCCTGGTCGGGGCTGAGCCGCCAGTCGGTGCCGTCGAGGCGGGCGGCGCACCGCTCCGTCAGCGGCGCGGCCGGGTGCGTGCGGTCGAGCAGCGCCACGACGCCGCCGACCGCCGCGGCGCCGACGCCGGCGACCGCGACGGTCAGGACGACCGCGGTGGCGGCACGGGACCGTCGACGGCGCGACGGCGGACGCCGGGCCACCGTCAGTTGGTGTGCAGCGCGGCGTTCAGGTGCACGCCCGCGCCCGAGCGGGCGACGGCCTCGACCGCGCCGGTCTGCGAGTTGCGGCGGAGGAGGACGTTGTCCGCGCCGGCGAGCTCCCTCGCCTTGACGACCCGCACGCCGTCGGCGTCCGCCGTCGCGCCCGGGACGTCGAACCCGACGAGCCGCACCTTGGTGCCGGCCGTCACGTAGAGCCCGGCCTCGACGACGCAGTCGTCGCCGAGCGGGATGCCGAGGCCGGCGTTCGCGCCGAGCAGGCTGCGCCGCCCGACGGACACGACCTCGCGGCCGCCGCCCGACAGCGTGCCCATGATCGAGGCGCCGCCGCCCACGTCGGACCCGTCGCCCACGACGACACCCGCGGAGATGCGGCCCTCGACCATGGACGTGCCGAGCGTGCCGGCGTTGAAGTTGACGAAGCCCTCGTGCATGACCGTCGTGCCCGGGGCGAGGTGCGCGCCGAGGCGCACGCGGTCCGCGTCGGCGACGCGCACGCCGGCGGGGACGACGTAGTCGACCATGCGCGGGAACTTGTCGACGCCGTACACGGTGACGGGCGTGCCGGTCGCCGCGCGCAGGCGCAGCCGGGTCGCCTCGAAGCCCTCGACGGCGCACGGGCCGCGGTCGGTCCAGACGACGTTGGGCAGCACGCCGAAGATGCCGTCGAGGTTCTGCCCGTGCGGCGCGACGAGCCGGTGCGAGAGCAGGTGCAGGCGCAGGTACGCGTCGGCGGTGTCGGTCGGCGGGGCGTCGAGGTCCACGACGGTCGTCACGACGCGGACGCGGACGCCGCGGGCGGGGTCGTCGCGCTCGGCGGCGCCGAGGTCGTCGGAAGCGGCGGTGTCGGCGGGCGGGGCTCCGAGGGCCGGTGCCGGGTACCAGACGTCCAGCGTCGTGCCGTCGTCGGTGAGGGTGGCCAGGCCGTGGCCCCAGGCCGTGCGGTCGGTCATGTCGTCAAGCCTACGGGCTGGGCGCGGACCGCCGGCGCCCGCACCCGCGCACCCGCACCCGCCGCACGCGCCGCAGCCGTCGCGGGCGCCGCGGGTGCGCGGCGTAGGGTCGACATCGTGGCCGCCGACACCCTGGACCTCACCGCCGACGTCGTGACGCTGACCCGTGAGCTGTGCGACATCCCGTCCGTCTCGGGCGACGAGACCCGGCTCGCCGACGCCGTCGAGGCCGCCCTGCGCGCGCACCCGCACCTCGAGGTGCTGCGGGACGGCGACGCCGTCGTGGCGCGCACCCGGCTCGGTCGCGCCCGTCGCGTCGTCGTCGCGGGACACCTCGACACCGTGCCCGTCACCGGCAACCTGCCCACCCGCCTCGAGGACGACGTGCTGCACGGCCGCGGCACCGTCGACATGAAGGCGGGCGTCGCGGTGCAGCTGTCGCTGGCGGCCGCGCTGGACGCGCCCGTGCACGACGTGACGTGGGTCTTCTACGACCACGAGGAGGTCGACGCGTCGCTGAACGGCCTCGGCCGCGTCGCGCGGAACCACCCGGACTGGCTCACGGCCGACTTCGCCGTGCTGTGCGAGCCGACCGCCGGCGGCATCGAGGGCGGCTGCAACGGCACGCTGCGCGCGGAGGTGCGCCTGCAGGGGGTCGCGGCGCACTCGGCGCGCGCGTGGACGGGCGTCAACGCGGTGCACGCCGCCGGCGAGGTGCTGCGCCGGCTCGCCGCCTACGCGCCCGCGACCGTCGAGGTGGAGGGCCTGACGTTCCGCGAGGGGCTCAACGCGGTCCTGATCTCGGGCGGGCGCGCGACCAACGTGATCCCCGACGAGTGCGTCGTCACCGTCAACTACCGGTTCGCGCCGTCACGGACGGTCGAGGAGGCGTCCGCCCACGTGCGCGAGGTGCTCGCCGGGTACGACGTCGTGGTCGTCGACGCGGCGCCCGGCGCCCGGCCAGGCCTGGACGACCCGCTCGCGCAGGACTTCGCCGCGGCCGTGCTGGCGGTGACGGGCGGGCGCCCCGCCGCCAAGCAGGGCTGGACCGACGTCGCGCGGTTCTCGTCGCTCGGCGTCCCGGCGGTGAACTTCGGGCCCGGGGACCCGCTGCTCGCCCACACGCAGGACGAGCACTGCCCGGTCGGCCAGGTGGTCGCGAGCCGCGCGGCGCTCGGTGCGTGGCTGACCGGCGCGCGCCCGGAGGACCTGCCGCTCGGGCTGTCCTGACGGCCGCCCGTCCGGGCCGTTCGCGCTGAGCACGGCCGTGCCGCGACCTAGAGTCGCCGCATGACCCACGACGACACGTCGGCACCGGCGCCGGAGTACCGCCGCGGCCCGGTGCTCATGCGACGCGACCAGATCCCCGCGAGCACCTCCGACCAGGGCCTGCTGCGCCGCGGCGACGGGGCGACCTGGCTGCACGACGACCCCTGGCGCGTCATGCGCATCCAGAGCGAGTTCGTCGAGGGCTTCGGCGCGCTCGCCGAGGTGGGGCCGGCCGTCAGCGTCTTCGGCTCGGCGCGCGTGCGTCCCGAGGACCCGTACTACGACCTCGCGCGCGACGTCGCGAAGGGGCTCGTGCAGGCCGGGTACGGCGTCATCACCGGGGGCGGCCCGGGCATCATGGAGGCCGCCAACCGGGGTGCGTCCGAGGCGGGCGGGCTGTCGGTCGGGCTCGGCATCGAGCTGCCGTTCGAGCAGGGCATGAACCGCTGGGTCGACCTCGGCGTGAACTTCCGCTACTTCTTCGCCCGCAAGACCATGTTCGTGAAGTACTCCGAGGGCTTCATCGTGCTGCCGGGCGGCTTCGGCACGTTCGACGAGCTGTTCGAGGCGCTGACGCTCGTGCAGACGCACAAGGTGACGGGCTTCCCCATCGTGCTGCTGGGGCGCGACTACTGGCAGGGCCTGCTGACGTGGCTACGGGACAGCGTGCGCGCGCACGGCATGATCGGCGAGGCCGACCTCGACCTGCTGCACGTGGCGGACTCGGCGCAGGAGGCGGTCGACGTCGTGGTGCGCCGCGGCGCCGAGCTGCGCGCCGAGGAGCAGGCCGCGGTCCGCGCGGCCCAGCGCGCGCAGACCGACGCGGCGCGCGCGTCGGACGGCACGCCCGCCCCGAGCCCCGGCGCGCCGGGGTCGGACGCGGGCTGGTGACCGGGCCGCAGGCGCGCACCGACGGGCCCGTCCCGCCCCCGCTGCCCGGGGTCCCGGCGGGGGCGGCGCCGCTGCGCCTGCGCGGCCGCACGTTCGGCCCGGACCGGCCCGTCGTCATGGCCGTCGTCAACCGCACGCCCGACTCGTTCTACGCGGCGGCGCGCCACGACGAGAGCAGCATCGACGCGGCCGTCGACCGCGCCGTCGCCGAGGGCGCGGACCTGCTCGACGTCGGGGGCGTGCGCGCCGGGCGCGGGCCCGCCGTGGACGTCGCCGAGGAGGTCGCGCGCGTCGTCCCCGTCGTCGAGCGCGTCCGGGCCCGGCACCCCGACCTGCTCGTCAGCGTCGACACGTGGCGCGCGTCCGTGGCCCGCGCCGCGGCGGACGCGGGTGCGGACCTGGTCAACGACACGTGGGCGGGGCACGACCCGGGGCTCGTCGAGGTGGCCGCCGAGCGCGGGCTGGGCGTCGTCTGCTCGCACACGGGCGGCGCGACGCCGCGCACCGACCCGTGGCGCGTCGCGTACCTGCCGGCGGACGACGGCGCCGACCCGCTCGACGCGGTCGTCGACGACGTCGTCGCCACGCTCACCGCCGCCGCGGCGCGGGCCGTCGCGCTGGGCGTCGACCCGGCGTCCGTGCTCGTCGACGCCACCCTCGACTTCGGCAAGACGACGTGGCACTCGCTGCACCTGCTGAGAAGGACCCCGCGGATCGTGCAGATCGGGCACCCTGTGCTCATGGCGGTCTCGCGCAAGGACCTGGTCGGGGAGACCCTCGGGCTGCCGCCCGAGGAGCGGCTCGAGGGCACGCTCGCGGCGACGTCGGTCGCGGCGTGGCTCGGTGCGCGCGTGTTCCGCGTGCACGACGTGGCCGCGACGCGGCGGGCCGTCGACATGGTCGCCGCCGTGCGCGCCGAGCGTGCGCCGTCCGTCGCCGTGCGGGGCATGGCGTGAGCACGGCGGGCGGCGACGGCACGACGGACGTCGCGGGCCAGGCCGGCCCCGCCGCCACGGGCGACGCGGCGGGCGACGCGGCGGGCGACGGTGCGACGGCCGCGGCGGACGTGACCGCGGCCCACGCCCCCACGCGGGCGCCGTCGCCGTGGGAGCGCGTCCGGGCGTGGCCGTGGTGGGTGCACGTGCTGCTCGTCTACGCCGCCAGCCGCGTTTTCGCCGCCGCCGTCTTCGCGTGGACCTCGGGCGTGCAGGAGGCGAACCTCTGGACGCCGGCGCAGCCCGGCTACCACCCCTTCGTCGCGCTGTTCTACGACGGCTCCTGGTACAAGCAGGTGGCCGAGGAGGGCTACCCCGCGACGCTGCCGCGCGGCGAGGACGGCCTCGTGCAGCAGAACGCGTGGGCGTTCTTCCCCCTGTTCCCGCTGCTCGTGCGCGGCCTCATGGAGGTCACGGGCGGCACGTGGGTCGTGCTGGCGCCGACCGTGGCGCTCCTGCTCGGCGCGGGTGCGGCGCTCGTCGTGCACCGTGCCGTCGTGCACGGCGCGCCGCGGGCCGTGGCCGCCCGCCCCGGGCTGCCGCTCGCCACGGTCGCGCTCGTCTGCGCGTTCCCGACGGCCGCCGTCCTGCAGGTCGCGTACACCGAGTCGCTCGCGCTGCTGCTGGTGGCGTCCGCGCTGCTCCTGCTGGTGCGCCGGCGCTACGGGTGGACCGCCGTCGTCGTCGTCGCGCTGGGCTTCACGCGCGCCGTCGCGCTGCCGATGGCCGCAGTGGTCGTCGTGCACCTGGCGGTCCGCTGGTGGCGCACGCGCCGCGGCGAGGACGACCTGCGGCCCGCCGGGACGGCCGGGCTGGCCGCGCTCGCGGTCGGCGCGGGGGTGTCCGGGTTCGCGTGGCCGGCGATCTGCGGCTGGGCGACGGGCGTGCCCGACGGGTACCTGCAGACGCAGGAGGCGTGGCGCGGCGTGCGCGAGGTCGTGCCGTTCTCGGGGTGGACGTACGTGCCGCAGTTCTGGTTCGGGGACCGGGGCGTCTGGCTGACGGTCGCGGGCTTCGCGCTCGTCGCCGCGGTGCTCCTCGTGCCCGCGGCCTGGCGGCTCGGGCCGGAGCTGCACGCGTGGGGCGCGGCGTACGTCGTCTACATCCTCGCGGTCATCGAGCCGGGCAGCAGCCTCGCGCGGTTCCTGCTGCTCGCGTTCCCGCTCGGGGCGGTGACGGCCGGCGTCGTGACGCGGCCCGGGTGGGCGCGGCGGACGTGGTTCGGCGCCGTGCTCGTGCTCATGCTGGGCCTGCAGGTGCTGTGGATCCGGCAGATGTGGGAGTTCAACCCGGGCGGCGACTGGCCCCCGTGACGGACGCCTGACGGACCCGGGACGGACCCGGGAGGGACCCCGTGACGGACGGCAGGACGGCGCGCGCGGACGCCCGCCGGGCCGCCGACCGGCGGGGACGCGCACCGGACCGGCCCGACGGTCGCCCCGGTGAACTAGGATGGTCGGCGGACAACCGGCTGATCAGGGACTGATCGACCGATGGTCGGCCCGGCCCGGCGACCCGTCGGCCGGCCACGCACGACGCGCGAAGGAGAGGCCGCATGGCCGCGATGAAGCCGAGGACCGGCGACGGACCGCTCGAGGTCACCAAGGAGGGCCGCGGCATCGTCATGCGCGTCCCGCTCGAGGGCGGCGGACGGCTGGTGGTCGAGCTCAACGCGACCGAGGCCGCCGAGCTGGGCGAGGCGCTGACCTCCGTCGTCAGCTGACGTCCGCATGAGCCCCCGCACCACCGGGCGGCGCACCGCCACGGTCGGACGCCCCGCCGGGGCCGGCACGACCCGCGGGGCGTCGGCCGTGCGGCGCACGCCGCCCGCCGTCGTCCTGCACGGCGCCACGGTCGTCGACTCCCCGCTCCTCGAGGACGGGTCGGTCGACGCCGTGGCCGTGCAGGTCGCGCCGGCGCGCGACGGCGACGACGCGCTGGAGCCGCGCACCGGGACGCCGCAGGCCGCCGCCCGGTACGGCATCGACCTGGCCGAGCTCGCGGAGCGCGCCGGCCTGACGGGTGCGGCGGGGGAGGCCTTCACGGTCCACCTCCCGCAGCCGGTCGGGTCGTCGGTGGTGCTGCCGTGGGCGGGCCTGCCGCCGCGGATCGTCCTCGTGGGCGTCGGCGACGAGAGCCCGACGGCGCTGCGCCGCGCGGGCGCCGCGCTGGCCCGGGCCGTGCGCGGCCTGCACCGCGTCGCCGCCACGGTCGGCGCGCAGACCCACCACGACGCCTCCGCCGCCGCGGAGGCCGCCCGCGCCGTCACGGAGGGCTACCTCCTCGCGGGGTACACCACCCCGCGCACGGGAGCCGCCCCCGAGCCCGAGCCGCCGGCCGAGCTCGTGCTGCTCGGCCGCGACGGCACGCGCGTCGCCGCCGCCGTGGACGCCGCCCGGGTCGCCGCGAGCGCCACGTGGCTCGTGCGCGACCTCACGAACACCCCGTCGAGCACCAAGGACCCGGCCTGGATGGCCGACCGTGCGCGCCGCCTCGCGACGCGCGCGGGCCTCGAGGTCGAGGTGCTCGGACCGCGCGAGCTCGCCGCGGGCGGGTTCGGCGGGATCCTCGCCGTGGGCGCCGGCTCGGCGTCGTCGCCGCGGCTCGTCCGCGTCGCGTACACCCCGCCCGCGGGGGGCACCGGCAGGCACGTCGTGGTCGTCGGCAAGGGCATCACGTACGACACCGGCGGGCTGTCGATCAAGCCCCGCGAGGCCATGGTCCCGATGAAGACGGACATGGCCGGGGCCGCCGTCGCGCTCGCGACCGTGCTCGCCGCCGCCGAGGCCGGCGTGCCGCACCGCGTCACGGCCGTCCTCCCGCTCGCGGAGAACCACGTGGGCGCCGCGTCGTACCGGCCCGGCGACGTGCTGCGCCTGTACGGCGGCACGACCGTCGAGATCGTGAACACCGACGCCGAGGGCCGCCTCGTGCTCGGCGACGCGCTGGCCTGGGCGGACGCCACGCTCGACCCGGACGTCCTCGTCGACGTCGCGACGCTGACGGGCGCCGCCACCCTCGGGCTCGGCAAGCAGCACGCCGCGCTGTACGGCACGGACGACGCCCTCGTCGCGGGCCTGCTCGCGGCGGGCGAGCGCACCGGTGAGCTCGCGTGGCACATGCCGCTCGTCGACGACTACGACGAGGCGGTGCGGTCGTCGGTCGCCGACCTGCGGCACGTGCCCGTCGACCGGCAGATCGGGGGCGGGTCCATCACGGCCGCGCTGTTCCTGCGCCGGTTCGTCGGCACGCGCGCGTGGGCGCACCTCGACATCGCCGGGCCCGGCCGCGCGCCGGCCGACAAGCACGAGGTCACCGAGGGCGCCACCGGCTACGGCGCGCGCCTGCTGCTCGACTGGCTGACCCAGCCGGCCTGAGCCACCCCTGACGCCCGCCCGCGCCCACGGGCGCGGGCGGCCGGTCAGCGGCGGACCGCGACCAGCAGCCCGTCGCCCGTCGGCAGCAGCGCCGGCACGAGCCGGTCGTCGCCGCGGACCTGCCGGCCCACGTCGCGCATCGTCGTCGTGGCCTCGTCCCGGCGTGCGGGGTCGCCCACGCGGTCGTGCCACAGGGCGTCGTCGACGACGAGCACGCCGCCGCGGCGCAGCAGCCGCACCGCCTGCTCGACGTACGCGGGCGTGCCCTCGACGTCCGCGTCGAGCACGACCATGTCGTAGCCGCCGTCCGTCAGGCGGGGCAGGACGTCCGACGCCCGCCCGGAGATCGTGCGGGTCCGGGTGGTGCGCACGCCCTCCTCGGCGAACGCCTCCTTGGCCGCGCGCTGGTGCTCGAGCTCGATGTCGATCGTCGTCAGCACGCCGTCCGCGGGCATGCCGCGCAGCAGGTACAGCGACGCCACCCCGGCGCCGGTCCCGACCTCGACGACCGCGCGCGCCTGCACCGCCGCGGCGAGGACCCGCAGCGCGGCACCCGCACCCGGCAGCACCGGGGTGCAGCCCAGGTGCGACGCGCGCTCGCGGGCGCGCACCAGCACGTCGTCCTCGGCGAGGAACTCCTCGCAGTAGACCCAGCTCTGGGCCTTGTCGGTGGAGATGGCGTCCTCCTGCGGAGCGGTCGGCGCGGGGCCGGCGGGGCGGGTCGGGAGCGGGTCGGGGTGGACCGGACGTCGGGACCGGACCGGGCGGACCGTGGTGGTCCGAGGTGCGGGCGACCGGGTGCGGCCGGGCCGCCGCCAGCGTAGTCCCGGACCCGAGCCGCGCCGCGGAGCGACGCGGCGCCGCCGGACGGCCGTCGCACGTGGTTCAGCCCACGACGAACAGGGGTCGAGCGCGGAGGGCGGACCTGGAAGACTGGCGGGGCACGTCCCGGCCGGATCGTCCCGCCGGCACGCGAGGAGACGATCACCGACCGATGAGCACGCCCCCCGCCGACTGGCAGGTCCCGTCGTGGGAGGAGATCGTCCGGACGCACTCCGCCCGCGTGTACCGGCTCGCCTACCGCCTGACGGGCAACCGGCACGACGCGGAGGACCTCACGCAGGAGACGTTCGTCCGCGTGTTCCGGTCCCTGCACACGTACAGCCCCGGCACGTTCGAGGGCTGGCTGCACCGCATCACGACGAACCTCTTCCTCGACATGGCGCGGCGCCGCCAGCGCGTGCGGATCGAGAGCATCGGCGACGACACCGAGCGGTGGTCCTCGCCCGACACGCTGAGCACGCCCGAGCGGGCGTTCGAGAACGCGCACCTGGACCACGACGTCCAGCGCGCGCTCGACGCGCTGCCGCCCGAGTACCGCGCCGCCGTCGTGCTGTGCGACATCGAGGGGCTGTCGTACGAGGAGATCGCGGTGACGCTGGGCATCAAGCTCGGCACGGTGCGCTCCCGCATCCACCGGGCCCGCGCGCGCCTGCGGGACGCGCTCGAGCACCGGCGTCCCGCCGCGGCGCGGGACGGCTCCGCCGAGCCGACGGCCGACGTCGCCCCCGCGGTGGAGGTCGGGTGAGCCACCTCGGGTCCTGGATCAGCGCGCTCGTCGACGGCCAGCTCGACGCCGCCGCGACCGAGCGCGCCCTCGCGCACGTCGCCGGCTGCCGCCGGTGCGCCGACGAGCTCGCCGCCGCCCGCGCGGCCCGCCGCGCGCTCGCCGCGGCCGACGAGGTCCGCCCCACCGACGACCTGACCGCACGCCTGCTGTCGCTCTGCCCGCAGGTGCCCCCCGCGCCGTCGCCGCAGGACCCCTTCGCGGTGCCGACGTCGGGCGTGCGCGGGCCGGCGCTCCCGCGGGACGCGGTGCACGCGCTGCGCGGCGACGTCGTCGCACGGCGCTCCTCGCGTCGGCTGCTGCTCGGGTCCGTGGCGGGCGTCGGCGCGGTCGCGGCCATGCTCTTCTCGCTCGGCGCGCGTCCCGTCGTCGCGCCCTCGTCGCACCCCGCCGCCGTGCTGGGCCTGCTCGCGGTCGACGGCCGCGCGGCCGACGCCGACGCCGTCCCGGTGTCGCAGGACACGGTCACGTGGCTGCGTGCGCACGGCTGGACGTTCCCGCGCGAGCTGCCCGCCGACTGGCGCGTGCGCGCGATCCGCTGGTCCGGCGATGACCGGCGCGTGCTCGAGGTCGAGCTCGCCGCGCCGTCCGGCACGGTGGTGGTGACCGAGCAGCAGGGCCGCCTCGACACCGACGCGCTCGCGGGCGCACCGGTCCGCACGGTCGGCGGCCGGCAGGTCCACGTGCTGTCGACCGAGCCGTGGCTCGTGGCGTGGCAGTCCGAGGCGACGGTCGTGCAGGTCGTCGGCACGGACGGCGACGAGGACGTCGACGCGATCGTCGGGGCGTTCCCGTCGGGCGGCTACGACGACACGGTCGCGGGCCGCATCGGCCGCGGGTGGCAGACGGTGACGAGCACGCTGGAGACCCCGTGACGACCGACGAGCGCGAGCCCGGGGAGCCGACGGCGGAGAACCCGACGGCGGAGAACCCGACGGCTGCCGAGCCGGCGGGTGCGGAGCGAGTGGTCGCGGACCCGACGGCTGCCGACCCGACGGCTGCCGACGCGACGCCTGCCGACCCGACGCCTGCCGACCCGACGCCTGCCGACCCGACGGCGACGGAGCGAGTGGCTGCGGAGCCCGCACCGACGCCCCCGCCGGCAGACCCCGCGCCCCCCGCCCCCGCGGTAGCGGCGCTCTTCGCGCCGCCGTCGTCCTACCGCCGCGCGCAGCCGTCCGCGGCCCCCGCGGCGAACACCGCGCCGGCACCCGCGGCCGTCGCGACCGGCACGGCACCCGTGCCGCACGGCGCCGCGGCCCCGCAGGCGCCCGCCGGTACCCCGGCCTGGTCCCCGAGGACCGGCACCGACGCGGGCACCGGGACCCACGCGGGCACCGGGACCCACACCGGCACCGGGACCCACACCGGCACCGGGACCCACACCGGCACCGGCGTCCCGGCCGGGCCCGAGGGCCAAGCGGCACCCCCGACCGGTGCCGACCCCGGCGCCGCGCCGGTCGCGCGCCGGCGCCGGCGCCGGCGCCGCACGCTGTCGGCCGCGTGGGT
>NZ_JBHUZW010000122.1:0-11568 GCF_042667215.1 Cellulomonas sp. NPDC057328
CCGGCGGGACGGGCGGACGGCCCGTCGGCGGCGGGTCAGCTGCGCGCGCGCACCGTCAGCGCGGCCGCACGCGTCGCCGCGCTGCCCTCGCCGTTGGAGAACACGGCGCGGTACTGCGTGCCGTACGCCAGCGGCGTGACGGGGACCCGCAGCGTCGTCGTGTGCGCCAGGGGCACCGGCAGCCACGGGCCGGAGAACCACCGGAACTGCCAGCGCACCGTCGGTGCCGGGTAGCCGGTGGCGGCCGCGTCGAACGTCGCCCACGCGCCGAGGCGTGCGGACGTCGCCTGCGGGTGGCGGGTCACGACGGGCGCCGAGCGCGTGACCGTGACCTTCGCCTCCTGCGTCGTCGCGGACCCCGCGGCGTTCGTGAACACCGCGCGGTACCGCGCGCCGTCCTGCGCCGCCGTGACCGTCACCTCGAGCGTGCCGGACGTCGCACCGGGCACGTCGGCCCACGCCGCCGACCCGCGCCGGACCTGCCACTGCACGGTCGGTGCCGGGACGCCGGACGCCGCGGCGGTGAGCGTCGCCGTGCCGCCGAGCGCGACGGTGGCACCCGTCGGCTGCGTCGTCACCGTCGGCGCGACCGCCTCGGGCGCCGCCTGGCCCTGGTCCGCGACGAACGACGCGACCCACGACAGCGACGAGTTCCAGTTGATCGTGATCTCGTTGGACGCCCACGACGTGATGTCGTCGAGGTAGCACCGCGCCGGCGCGCACCCCTCGGTGAACGCCGCCTGCATCGTCGGGTCCCACGTCCCGGTCATCGAGTTCGGACCGCCCGCGAGCGACCCGGGCGGCGGGTGCGGCAGCGCGGGGTCGAGCTGCGCGGCGAACCAGCGCGAGTGCTGGTTCTGCGAGTACACCGTGCCCCAGCCGGTCACGTAGGACTGGTTGAGCGCGTTGCGGCCGAACAGGTAGTCGAGCCCTTCGAGCACGCCGTCGAGGTAGCGCCGGTCACCCGTGAGGTCGTACGCCGTCGCGATGACGACCAGGATGTTCGTCACCGACGAGTTCGAGCCCCAGTCGTAGGCGCCGCCGGTCGGCGAGTACACCGAGCCGAACGCGTGCCCCTCCTGCGCGGCGAGGTAGGCGTCGGCCCCGGCGACGACGGACGCGCGCACCGCGTCGCGGTCCGCGAGCCCGTTCGGGACGGTCGCGAGGGTGAGCCGGCCGAGCGCCGCGGTGCTGCCCCAGCTGAAGCCGCCGGGACCGAACACGTCACCGGTGTGGTGCGGGCTCGCGGCGACGTCCGCCGCGAACGCGTCCTCGCCGGTGGTGGTGAACAGCTCCGCCGCGGCCCAGTAGAACTCGTCGCTCACGTCGCGGTCGTCGTACGGCCCGCCGCCGTCGGAGCCGGCCGCGGCCGGCGCGTACACGTCGGGGTGCGCCTGCGCGGCCGCGTAGGCGTCGCGCGCCGCGGTGAGCAGCGTGTCCGCGAACGCGGCGTCGTGCTCGCGGAACAGGCGGGCGCCCTGCGCCGCCACGGCCGCGAGGTTGAGCGTGGCCGCGGTCGACGGCCGGTGCAGCGAGCGCACCTGCGGGTCGTCGGCCGGCATGAGCGGCAGGCCGGTCCAGCCCTCGTCGTGGATCTTGTGGTGCACCATCCCGGCGTACTCGCCGGCCGGCGCCACCATCTTGAGCATCCACTCGAGCTCCCAGCGCGCCTCGTCGAGGACGTCGGGCACGTCGTTGCCCCGCTCGGGCAGGCGCAGCGTGGCGTCGCCGAGCGCACCCTCCCGGGCGGTGGGCGCGTGCAGGGTCCGCTCGTAGGTCGAGAGCACCTGCGCGACGGAGATCCCGCCGTTCACGACGTACTTGCCGTGGTCGCCCGCGTCGTACCAGCCGCCGGTCACGTCCAGCGTGTAGTCGCAGGTCCAGCCGTCGTAGTAGTCGCGCGGGCCGATGCACGGCACGTCGGTGTCGCCCTGGTTGGGCGGCACCCCCACGTGCCCGGCCTCGCGGGCGTACTCCTCGCCGACGATCTCGGCCTCGATCGGCGTGCCGGAGCGCGCCAGGTAGAAGTAGTTCAGCGCGTCGTACCGCAGCTGCGCGTACAGGTCGGACGCGATGGCGAACGGACGGCTCGTCTCGCCGTCGGCGACGAGGGTGAAGCCCTCACCGGTCGCCTCGACGTCGGAGAAGTCGACGACGTGCACGTCGGCGTCGGCGGAGGCGTCGTGCCCCGCCGGCGTCGTCGTGCCCTCGGCGACCGTGGCGCCCGCGGCGTCGAGCAGCTGCCACGGGAGCGCCTCCGCCGCGTCGGTCACGAGCGTCGCGCGCTTGGGCCCGTGCGGCAGGTAGCCGACCTGGTTGACGCGCACGCGCGGGCCGGTGTCCGGCTCGTACGGCGGCGGCGGCGTGGCGGACGTGGTCAACGACACCTCCGAAATGCAGAACTCGTACGCACCCTGCTTGCCCAGGTGGAAGGCCACCTGGCCGGGCGCCTCGCCCTCGGCGGGGAACGACAGGTTGGCCGTGAACGGGTACTCGAGCGTCGTCGCCTCCGTGCCGAGCGGCGCGGACGCCTGCTCCAGCACCGTGCGGTACGCCCCGCCGCCCTCGCCCACGATGACGCGGACCGGCGTGGCGGGCGTCGTGCGCGCCGTGAAGGACAGGACGTAGTTCTCGTCCTCGTCGATCGGCACACCCGTGTACGTCAGGCCGGCGTCCCACGGGTTCGACTGGCCGCCGGGCAGGTCGACGCAGACCTCGCCGTCCGCGAAGCGCGGCTCCCCGGTGCCGTGGAAGCCCCAGGGGCCGAGCCCCTCGGCGAACGACGTGTGCGGCAGCAGCTCGGCGTCACCGCTCAGCGACACGTCGTCGAGGCAGAACGTCCACGCCTCGTCGGTGACCCCGCCGAGCTGGAACGCGATCTGCCCCTCGGGCTCGTCGGCCGTCGGCGCGGCCGGGTAGCTCGCGGTGGCGGTGAACACCTCCTCGACGGGCGTCGGCGTGCTCGTGAGCGCGGGGCTGGTGTCGAGCACGGTCCCGTACGGGGCGCCGTTCTGACCGATCAGCGCGCGGATGGTCACGTCGGTGGACGCTGTCGCCGTGTACCCGAACGTGTAGGTCGAGCCCTCCTCGACCGCCACGCCGTTGAGCACCACGCCGACCCCGTACTGCGCGGAGCCGGCGGGCACGTCGACGCACAGGGCGCCGGTGCTGGTGTCGATCTCCCCCTCGTGCCCGTACGCCACCCAGGCGCCCGGACCCTCCTCGAAGGACCCGTCGCCGAGCAGCGAGCCGGCGGCGGGCAGAGCGCCCACCACCGCGAGCGCCACCGCGGCCGTCCCGGCCGTCAGCGCTGCGCCCGTCCGCGCCGCGCGAGTCGTGCTGCGAGAAACCACGTCGTTCCCCCTAGCCATAGGAGCGCTCCCACTCCTCTGTGGGGGCGTCAGCCGTCGACGGAGGATAGACCGGGAATCGGACGAACCGGTAGGCGTGCGGCGCGCGCAGGCGCCGGTCAGGGCACCCGAAACGATTCGGTCCTTCCCACGGGCGACGCGCGCCGCAGGCGTCAGCCGGCGGGCGCGAGCACGACGTCCGGCCGCAGCCGGTCGTCGCGACGGCGCACGACGGCCACGAGGACGCCGTCCGGACCGATGGCCGCCACGGGGCCGTCGGGGGCGTCGCCCACCGGCACGCCCTGGCCGTAGGACAGCGCGCGTGCCTCCGACTCGGTGAGCTCGCGGACGGGGAACGCCGCGCGCGCCGCGTCCGCCAGCGGCAGGACGTCGACGGCGGCGTCGTCCGGCGTCGCCGCCAGCGCGTCCAGGCTCCGCGCCACCTCGAGGCCGTACCCGCCGACCCGGGTGCGCCGCAGCGCGGTGAGGTGCCCGCCGACGCCGAGCGCGTCACCGAGGTCGCGCGCCAGCGCCCGGACGTAGGTACCCGAGGAGCAGGTGACGGCCACGTCGACGTCGAGCACCGGCACCTCCGCGCCGTCCGCGCCCGGGGCGGTCGCAGGGCGGACGTCGAGGACGTCGAACCGGGCGACGGTCACGGGCCGCGCCGCGAGCTCGACCTGCTCGCCGGCGCGGACGCGCGCGTACGCGCGCTGCCCGCCGACCTTGATCGCGGAGACGGCGCTCGGCACCTGCAGCAGGTCGCCGGTGAGCGCGCCGGCGGCCGCCATGACCGCGTCGCGCGTCACCGCGGCGGCGTCGGTCACCGTGAGGGTCTCCCCCTCGGCGTCCTCGGTCGACGTGCGCACACCCAGCCGCACGGTCGCCGCGTAGTCCTTGTCGGCGCCGGTGACGTACGTCAGCAGGCGCGTCGCACGCCCGATGCCGAGCACGAGGACGCCCGTGGCCATGGGGTCGAGGGTCCCGGCGTGCCCGACCTTCCGCGTCGACGCGAGCCGCCGGACGCGCGCGACGACGTCGTGGCTCGTCCAGCCGGCGGGCTTGTCGACGACGAGCACGCCGTCGTCGGCGGTGGGCCGGCGCGGGCGCCCGTCGTCGCGCGGGCCACGCCGCTGCGGACCGCCACCCCGTCCTGCACGCGCCGGCGGCGGTGCCGAGGTCGCGTCGGTCATGCGTCGGTGTCGTCGTCCTCGTCGGGACGGCGGTACGGGTCCGCGTCGCCGGCGGGACGCGCCGTGGCGGCGAGACGCGCCACCTCGGCGTCGCGGCGCGCGGCCTCGGACAGCGCGGCCTCGAGGTGGGCGGCCGTCTCGGGCACCGCGTCGAGGTGGAACGCGAGGGTCGGCGTGAGCCGGATGCCCGTCTGCTTGCCGACCTCGGACCGGATGAGCCCCTTGGCGCTCTCGAGCGCCGCGGCGCTGCCGGTCCGGGCCTCCTCGTCGCCGAGGACGGTGTAGTACACGTCGGCGTGCTGGAGGTCACCGGTGACGCGCACGTCGGTGATGGTGACGAAGCCGAGCCGCGGGTCCTTGACCCGCGTGTCGATCATGCGCGCGACGACCTGCTGGATCCGCTCCGCGATCTTCCGCGCCCGAGCCGTGTCCGCCATGGCACTTCCTTTCCTTGAAGCCTCCATCACACGAGATGGCGGGCTCTTCTGCACGAGGACGGACGCAGGGAGGGGTCGGCGGGCCGTGGTGGGCCTGGCACGGGCCGCCAGGCCCGCGGTAGGCCCGCCGACCCCTCCCGGAGTCCGGCCGGACGCGACGGATCGCGCCCGGCCGGTCCCACATCAGCTGCGCGGCTTCTCGCGCATCTCCCACGTCTCGATGACGTCCTCGACCTGCAGGTCGTTGAACGACCCGAGGCCGATACCGCACTCGAAGCCCTCGCGGACCTCGGTGGCGTCGTCCTTGAACCGCTTGAGCGACTCGATCGTGAGGTTGTCGCCCACGACCTTGCCGCGGCGCAGGACGCGCGCCTTCGTGTTCCGTCGGATCTCGCCGGAGCGGACGATCGACCCGGCGATGTTGCCGAACTTCGAGGAGCGGAAGACCTCACGGATCTCCGCGGAGCCCAGCTGGACCTCCTCGTACTCCGGCTTGAGCATGCCCTTGAGGGCCGCCTCGACGTCGTCGATCGCCTGGTAGATGACCGAGTAGAAGCGCACGTCGACGCCCTCGCGGTCGGCCAGGTCCTCGACGCGCTCCGCGTACTTCACGTTGAAGCCGATGATGATCGCGTTGTCGACCGTGGCGAGGTTGACGTCGTTCTGCGTGATGGCACCCACACCGCGGTGGATGACGCGCAGGTCGACCTCGTCGCCGACGTCGATCTTGAGCAGCGCGTCCTCGAGCGCCTCGACGGCACCGGACACGTCGCCCTTGAGGACCAGGTTGAGGGTCTCGACCTTGCCCTGCTGCAGCGCCTGCGTGAAGTCCTCGAGGCTGATGCGCTTGCGGCGCTTGGCCAGGAGGGCGGCACGCTCGGCGGCCTCGCGCTTCTCGGCGATCTGCCGGGCGGTGCGCTCGTCGGGCGCCACCAGGAACGTGTCGCCGGCGCTCGGCACCGACGCCAGGCCGAGGACCTGGACCGGACGTGCCGGGCCCGCCTCGGTGACGTTGTCGCCGTGCTCGTCGAACATCGCCCGGACGCGTCCGTGCGCGGTGCCGGCGACGATCGCGTCCCCGACGTGCAGCGTGCCGGACTGGACCAGCACGGTCGCGACCGCACCGCGGCCCTTGTCGAGGTTCGCCTCGATGGCGACGCCGCGCGCGTCCTTGTCGGGGTTGGCCCGCAGGTCGAGCGCCGCGTCGGCGGTCAGCAGGACGGCCTCGAGGAGCTCCTCGATGCCCATGCGCTGCTTGGCCGACACGTTGACGAACATCGTGTCGCCGCCGTACTCCTCGGCCACGAGGTTGTACTCGGTGAGCTGCTGGCGGATCTTGTCGGGGTTGGACCCCTCCTTGTCCACCTTGTTGACCGCCACGACGATCGGCACGCCGGCCGCCTGCGCGTGGTTGAGCGCCTCGATCGTCTGGGGCATCACGCCGTCGTCCGCCGCGACCACGAGGATCGCGATGTCCGTCACCTGCGCACCACGGGCACGCATGGCGGTGAACGCCTCGTGACCCGGGGTGTCGATGAACGTGATGGCCCGCTCCTGGCCCTCGTGCTCCGTGCGCACCTGGTAGGCACCGATGTGCTGGGTGATGCCGCCGGCCTCGCCCGCGACGACGTCCGTGGACCGGATGGCGTCGAGGAGCTTCGTCTTTCCGTGGTCGACGTGACCCATGACGGTGACGACCGGCGGACGCGCCGCCAGGTCCTCGTCGCCCTCGGCCTCGAGCTCGGCGTCCAGGTCGATGTCGAAGGACCCGAGCAGCTCGCGGTCCTCCTCCTCGGCCGACACCATCTCGATGACGTAGCCGAGCTCGGTGGCGAGCGTGCCGAACGTGTCCTCGTCGAGGGACTGCGTCGCCGTGGCCATCTCACCGAGGTGGAAGAGCACGGTGACGAGCGCCGCCGGGTTGGCGTCGATCTTGTCGGCGAAGTCGTTCAGCGACGAGCCGTGCCGCAGCCGGATGACCGTGGAGCCGTTGCCGCGCGGGACGCTGACGCCACCGAGCGACGGGGCCTGCATGGCCTCGAACTCCTGGCGCTTCGCCCGCTTCGACTTCCGCCCGCGGACCGGGCGACCACCGGCGCGACCGAACGCGCCCTGCGTGCTGCCGCGACCGGCGCCGCCGGGACGACCGCCGCCACCGGGACGGCCGGCGAAACCGCCGCCGCCGCCGGGCGCACCGCCGGGACGACCGCCGTAGCCGCCGCCACCGCCGCCGCGACCGCCACCCGGGCCGCCGCGACCGGCCGCAGCCGGGCGCTCGCCGGGACGGCCCACGCCGCTGGAGGTGCGGCCGGGCATCATGCCGGGGTTCGGGCGGGGACCGCCCGGACGCGGTGCCGGACGGGGACCGCCGGGACGGTCGCCCGCGGCAGCCGCGGGAGCGCCCTCGGGCGCCTGGCGGCGCTCACCGGGACGCGGCATGCCCTGCGACGGGGCGAAGGGGTTGTTGCCCGGGCGCGGACCGCCGGGACGCGGGCCGCCGGGACGGTCGCCGCCGCCCTGACGGGGCATGCCCTGCGACGGCGCGAACGGGTTGTTGCCCGGACGACCGCTGGTGCGGCCGGCACCGGGACGACCGGCACCGCCGCCCTGACCACCCTGGCCGCCGGGGCGCGGGGCACCGGGACGGGCCGCGGGGGCGGGACGGGCTGCCGGGGCCTGCGGCGCGGGCGCCTGGGGCGTGCGTGCGGCCGGCGCGGGGGCCGGAGCCGCCGGGGCGGGCGTGGCCGGCGCGGGACGCGGACCGGGCGCCGGGGCGGCAGGCGCCGCCGGGGCGGGCGCGGACGCGGCCGGAGCCGGTGCGGCGGGCGCCGACGCCACGGGGGCGGCGGGCGCGGGTGCCGGGGCGGCGGGTGCCGCCGGGGCGGGCGCCGCGGGACGCGGGGCCGGCGCGGGGCGCGCGGCGGAGCCGTTGCCACCGCCGGCGGGGTAGGTGTCGCGCAGCTTGCGCACGACGGGCGGCTCGATGGTCGAGGACGCCGAACGGACGAACTCACCGAGCTCGCCGAGCTTGCTCATGAGGGTCTTGCTGTCAACTCCGAGCTCCTTGGCGAGCTCGTAGACGCGGACCTTGGCCACATCTCTCCTGTCTCGGTCCGCCCGAGACAGGTCGGACCGTCGTTAGTGCTGGGTACTCATCTCTGGGCACTCATCGCTGCGTGCTCATCGGGTCGCCATCGGCTTCCAACCCGCTTTCCCTGTCGACGGTCGGCATCGGTCCTGTCCCGACGCCGTCGTGCTGCGGCCGTGGCTGGTCCGCGTGCCGGTGCACCGCACCGGCGACCACCTCCGTGCCGAGCGGGCCTGCGTGACGCAGGGCCCTCCCGAACGCCCGCCGGCGGACGGCGAGCTCGAGGCAGTGCGGATCGGGGTGCAGCCAGGCACCCCGGCCCGGCATCCGGCGGCGCTCGTCCGCGACGAGCACGGGTTCACCCGTGGCGTCGCGGCCCAGCACCACCCTCAGCAGGGCCGATCTCGGACCGGTCGAGCGGCACCCCACGCACGTGCGCACCGGACCCGGATCGGGCACGGGAGGCACGGGATCGGGGGTCCGCCTGCTCGGCGAGGAGAGCCGGCCTTCCGGCCCAGCCTCCGTCAGTCTACCGCGCCGGCTCACCGGACGTGACCGGACGCCCCGTCGGTCGCGTCCGCCGGGCGCTGGTCGGCACCCTCGGAGGGGTCCTGCGCGTCCGACCGGATGTCGATCCGCCACCCCGTCAGCTTGGCCGCGAGCCGCGCGTTCTGGCCCTCCTTGCCGATCGCGAGGGACAGCTGGTAGTCCGGCACGACGACGCGCGCGGCGCGTGCGTCGGGGTCGACGACCGTGACGGAGAGCACCCGGGCGGGCGACAGCGCGTGCGCCACCATCTCCGCCGGGTCGTCCGCGTGGTCGACGATGTCGATCTTCTCGCCGTGCAGCTCCGCCATCACGGCACGGACGCGACCGCCCATGGGGCCGATGCAGGCGCCCTTCGCGTTGACGCCCTGCACCGTGGCGCGCACGGCCATCTTGCTGCGGTGGCCGGCCTCGCGGGCCAGCGCGGTGATCTCGACGGTGCCGTCCGCGATCTCCGGCACCTCGAGGGCGAACAGCTTGCGGACGAGGTTCGGGTGCGTGCGCGACAGCGTGATCTGCGGCCCGCGCTGCCCGCGCGCGACGTCGAGGACGTACACGCGCAGGCGCTCGCCGTGCACGTACTTCTCCCCCGGCACCTGCTCGTGCGCCGGCAGCACCGCCTCGACCCCGCCGAGGTCCACGAGGACCGTCCGCGGGTCCCGGCCCTGCTGGATGACGCCGCCGAGCACCTCGCCCGCCTTGCCGCGGAACTGGCCGAGGACCTGGTCGTCCTCGGCGTCGCGCAGGCGCTGGACGATCACCTGGCGCGCCGTCGCGGTCGCGATGCGGCCGAAGCCCGCCGGCGTGTCCTCGTACTCGGGCGTCTCGGCGTCGGGCGCCTCCGGGTCGACCGGGTCCTTGGCCCACACCGTCACGTGCCCGGAGCGGCGGTCCACCTCGACCCGGGCGCGCTGCTGCGCCCCGGGGGTGCGGTGGTACGCCGAGAGCAGCGCCTGCTCGATGGCCTCCACGAGCACGTCGAGGCTGATCTCCCGCTCGCGCTCGATCAGGCGCAGCGCCTGCATGTCGATGTCCACGTCAGCCCTCCGTCTCGATGTCGTCGTCCTGCCCCGCCACGCCGCTCAGGTCGACCTCGACCCGCCCCGACCGCACGTCGGCCCAGGGCACCGCCACGGGCGCCCCCTCCTTGGGGCGGCGGCCCTTGCCCGGGTCCGTCACGGGCACGACCACCACCTCCGGCGCGTCACCCTCGCCCACCTCGACGAGGCGGCCGGCGACGACGCCGCCGTCGGTGCGCACCAGCGTCACCGAGCGGCCGACCGCGCGCCGCCAGTGCCGCGGCTCCGTGAGGGGCCGGTCGACCCCGGGGCTGCTCACCTCGAGCGTGTAGGCACCGGGCAGCACGTCGGTGGCGTCGAGCGCGTCGGACACGGCCTGCGTGACCTCGCCGATGCGGTCGAGGTCCAGCTCACGCTCGTCGTCCGCGGCGAGGTCGACGACGACGCGCACCACCGTGCGGGCCCCCGCACCGGCGACCTGCAGGCCCTCCAGCAGGAGCCCGGCCGCCGTGACGGCGGGCTCCACGACCTCACGCACCCGGGGTGCGGCTGCTGGCGCGACCATGACGCGGCCTCCTGTCGGCTCTCGGCGCGGGCGGCACGAGCGGCGACCCTTGTGACGTTGTGGGCCCCCAGCGTAACGACTCGGTGGGCCGCCCCCGACCCGGTGGGGTGTCGCCTCGCGCACGTGGGAGGATCGCGCCCGATGGACCGTCCCGCCGCCCCCGCCCCGTCCAGCACCGCGCCGTCCAGCACCGCCCCGTCCCGCACCGCGCCGTCCCGCACGTCGCCGACCGCCGCCCGCCGGACGGGCGCGCGGCGGACCGCGCGCGCCGTGCTGGCCCTCGCGTGCGTGCTGCCGCTGGCCGCGTGCGGTCTGCGGCTCGAGACCCCGCCGCCGGTCGAGCCCAGCCCCGACGCCCTCGAGCAGGTGCGCGGCCGGACGGTGGCGGACGCCCTCGGGCTGGCGGCCGACGCCGACGCGGTCGCCGCGGGCACGCCCGAGGGCCCCGCGCGCACGGTCCTGCTCGACGTCGCGGCCTTCTCCCGGCAGCACGCGGACGCGGCGGGCGGTGTCTACGACTCCGGGCTGCCCGACCCCGAGCCGTCCGCGTCGACCGCGCCGCCGCCCGCGCCGGCCGCCGACGCGGCGGCGCTCGTGGCGGAGCTCGCGGACGACGCCGCGACCGCCGCCGCGGACGCGGACGAGGTCGCCGACGGACCGCTCGCGCGGCTCGTCGCGTCCGTGGCGACGTCCCGCGCCGAGCTCGCCGACCGCCTCGCGGACGCCACCGGGCTCCCCCGCCCCGAGTCCGCCGGGCCCGCCGACGCGCCGGCCGACACGCAGGACGGAGGTACGCCGGACGCGGGGACGCCCGACGCCGGGGCGACGGGGACCGACGCACCGGGCGCGGGGACGACCCCGCCGGCGTCGCCGACGGCGGACGCCGAGCCAGCGGGGTCGACGGCGGCGCTCGGCGCCGACGCAGCCGCGCTCGCCGCCGTCGCGCTCGCGCACGACGAGGCCGGCTTCGCCCACGAGGTCGTCGCCGCGCGACGCTCCGACGACGCGCGCGCGCAGTCCCGCGCGGAGGCGGCACGCCACCGCGCCGCCGCGAACCGGTGGGCGGTCGCGGCGGGCGTCGCCGGGCGGGCCGCGGACCCGCGCCGTTCGGCGTACGCGCTCCCGGCCGACCTCGACGACCCCGCCGTGGTCGACGATCTCCTGCGCCGCCTGGAGTCCGGGGTCGCGGACGCCTACGCCGCGGCGACCGCGTCGGCGGCACCCGGCGAGCGGGGTCCGCTCCTCGCGGGGCTGCGCGAGGCGCACGCCGCGGCGGGCGCGCGCGGCGCCGCCCCCGTCCCGTTCCCCGGCGTCCCGGAGCTGGCGACCGCCCCGCTGGGCTGAACGACGGCGGGTCCCGACGTCGGGAC